>DATNLV010000398.1:0-3326 GCA_035602665.1 Bryobacteraceae bacterium
GCCGCCAGCGCGGATTCCGTCATGCCGGGCCGCACCTTCGCCATCGCCCGCTTGTAGGCCTGGGAGTTGAGATCCACCGAGAGGCGGATCGCTTCGATCTCGGCGGCCGATTTCACCGTGCGCAGGCCTTCCACCAGCCCCGCCGCGGGCTCGAGCGAGACGCCGAGCGGAAGACCGGCCTCGAGTTCCCGATACGCTCTGAGGGTGAGCCGGCCGTCCTCGAAGCCCAAGCGGCGCAGGCGGCGTCGTGCCGCGGCCACGATCAGCGGCACATAGAGCGGGCCGCGGACCACCCGGACCGCGCAATCCACCTCGGCCGCGGCCTGTATGCCGTAGCGCGGGTCGGTGAACAGCACAGCGCCCCCCTGCCACACCAGCGCCATGCCGGACGAGCCGGTGAATCCGGTCAGGTAGCGCACGTTCGGCGCGGAGGAGACGATCAGGCCGTCGATCTTGCGCGAGGCGAACGCCGCGGTGGCGCGCCGCCGGCGTTCAGCGAACTCCGGGCGTTTCACGGCGTCACTCCGGAAGGATCAGCAGCTTGCCGCTGGTCTTGCGGCCTTCCAGGTCGCGGTGCGCATCGACAACGTGGGCCAGGTCGTAGGTGCGGTCGATGCGTACGCTCAACTTGCCGGCGGCGATCCAACCCAGCACGTCGTCCGCGCGCCACAGAAGTTCGAGGCGCGTGGCCAGGTGATGCGCCAGGGTAGGACGCGTCAGGAACACCGAGCCCATCTGGCTCAGCACCAGCGGATCGACCGGGGCCACCGGGCCGCTCGATTGGCCGAAAGACACCATCATGCCGCGACGGCGCAGGCAGATCAGGCTCTTGGTGAAGGTGGCCTGGCCCACCGAATCGTAAACCACATCGACGCCGCGGCCATCCGTGAAGCGCCGCACTTCCGGCTCGAAGTCCTGGCGGCTGTAAATGATGATGGCGTCCGCGCCGGCCTCGATCGCCAGATCGGCTTTGGCCTGGGTCGAAACGGTGCCGATGACGCGGGCGCCGCGCATCTTCGCCATCTGGATCAGCAGCAGCCCGACCCCGCCCGCGGCCGCGTGTACCAGCGCCACGTCGCCTTCCTTGATCGGATGCGTCGAGTGCGTGAGGTAGTGCGCCGTCATGCCCTGCAGCATGGCGGCCGCCGCCGTGTTGAAGTCGATCGCGTCCGGGATCTTCACCAGGGCCGAAGCCGGGACGGCGGCGTATTCGGCATAAGAGCCGAGCGAGGTGGCGTATGCCACGCGGTCGCCCACCGCGACCTCGGTCACGTCCGGGGCGACCGATTCCACCACCCCCGCGGCCTCCTGCCCCAGCGTCACCGGCATGGGAGTCTTGTACAGGCCGGCACGGAGGTAGATATCGATGAAATTGACCCCGGCAGCGGCAATCCTGACTAGCGCCTGGCCAGGTCCGGGAGTGGGCGTGGGCACGTCCAGTAGATGAAGCTGTTCGGTTCCCCCAGGGGTGTCGACTACGATGGCTCTCACAGTACATAGTGTAGCCGTATAGCGCGAGTAGTGGGGCAGTTCTCCAGAACTGCAGCGGGTCTCCAGACCCGCCTCCGCGCTAAGGTGACAAAAAAGTGCCACTGAGCCCGTTTGGCGACGATAAGACGCTTAATGGACTCGACCCGCTTCGCCCCTTCCACCTGCCTTGCCCTTTCTTTTCTGTGCCTGGCGGCTTCACTCCCGGCGCAGCAGATCACCCGGAGCCAGTTGCGGGAGAGCCAGGTCGCCGCGCTGAACGGAGAATTGTCGGCGCCGGCTGCCGCGGCGAACCCTACGCGGCTGCGCCTGCTCCTCGGCCAGCGCGCGGCCCTGCTATCGGACCTGATTGCCCTCAATCCAGCCCGGGCGCTGGCCCTGAGTTTGCCCCAGGAAGTGTCTGAGCGCCTGCGGCCGAATGCCCCTGGCGGCACCCTCGAAGAACAGGGTGAGTGGCAGGGCACGGCGGAGGCCATCGTCGCCGACGGCGTCGAGTTCCGGAGCAGCGTTACGCGCTGGTACCTGCGGACGCCCCAGCGCGAGCGCCTGGAGATGTACTTCGCCGGCGAAGCGCCCACAACGCCGAACGTCGCCGTGACCGTCCGCGGCATGCGCAGCGCCAATCGCGTGGCCGTGGCCGAGACCGCCATCGTCGCCTCGCCCGACGGGCTCCAGTGCTCCACCAAGGGCGTCCAGAACATTGCCGTATTGATGGTGACCCGGCCCAGCGTCACCGCGTTTCCATCCGGCTTCACCGCTCCCTACTTCCAACAGCTTTTCTTCGGCCCGAGCACCGGGTCGCTGACCACGGACTCGGTCAACAGCTACTGGCAGGAGGCCTCCTACGGCCAGACCTCCGCCGCCGGGCAGGTGTTCGGTCCCATCGCGCTCGCGCAGGACTACGACTGCGACCATCTGGGTGACATGGAGACCGCCGTCTTGAACGCCGCGAGCTCCACGGTAGACTTCACCAGGTTCACCCGCGTTGCGCTCATGTTCCCGGTTCAGGACTGTACCTTGAGCGGGTTCGGCGGCCTGGGCGGCCTGGGAACCATCGGCTGCACGACCGTGGCCGTGCCCAGCCAGGGAGACGTCACCCTATCCACCGTCTGGCTGCCGATTTACACCTATCAGGAGACCTGGGACTACGTGGGCGTCTCGGCCCACGAACTGGGCCACAACCTGGGACTGAATCACGACAGCACGGAAGACTACGGCGCCGTCCCTTTAGGCGCGCTGAGCGACGCTGGCACGCTGGTCGAGTACGGAAGCGCGTATTCGGTAATGGGAGGCACCTGGGGCCAATCCAACGGCCAACCCATCCTCGGCCAGTATGCGGCTGAACATAAGCACATTCTGAACTGGCTCGCGCCCGGCGACTATCAGGAAGTCACTTCCACCGGCGTGTTCTCGCTGCTGCCCTATGAAGCCCAGAGCGGCCTGCGGGCCCTGCGCGTTCTGCGCGATCAGGCCAGCGGCGCCTGGCTGTGGGTGGAATACAGGCAGCCGATCGGCGACGTCGATACCAGTCTCGGGCTCATAGGCGGGCCAAACGGCGAGCCGGCTAACGTGTTCAACGGCGCCCTGATCCACTACGAGAACCCGAATCTCGACGCGCTCCACATGTACCTGCTGGACTTCAACCCCGTCTCGACCCCTAACCAGTACTACAACGCCGCGCTGGAGCCGGGCCAGAGCTGGCAGGACCCTTACAGCCCTCTTTCGCTGACGGTGACCGGCGCGACTTCGAGCGCGCTATCGATCTCGGTCAGCTACACCCCGTCCTGTTCCTCGATTCAGCTCCTCTCCGCCTTCATCCCCGCCGCCGGAGGAAACGG
>DATNLV010000423.1:0-3398 GCA_035602665.1 Bryobacteraceae bacterium
CCGGGCGACCGAGAATCCGAGCGACAGGTTGCGCAAACGGTCCACGCCCAGAATTGCTACTGCATGCCGCACGGAATTGACCGTGCCCCGGAACCCGTAGAGCGCCGAGTTGACCACCTTAAGTACGTTGCCCGCCAGCACCGTGTCGCTTTCGATCAGGGTGGCCACCTGCGCGAACGAGACGTCCTCGCGGGCGATCGTGGCCAGCAGCTTGCTCAAGATCGGGGAACACGGAGGAAGCCGGTCCAGGCCGAGGATCAACCGGCCCTTCAGTTCGATGACGGTTCCCTGCTCCGGCATAGCTGTTCTCTGTATCGGCCGTCCGGCCGCGAAACTTAAGGGCTCGTCGCGCTTTCCTCGCACACTGTAAAATCAAGAGTCGGGAGCGCCTGTGCCTGACCTTACCCTTCAACCCACCAATAAATGGATCCGCACACAATACTGGATCTCCGTCCTGGTCCTGTGCGTGTGCATCGGCCTGTACGTGAACAAGTTCGAAAACCGTGTCTCACCCTGGGTGCTGATCGTACCCGCCCTGCCGCTCTTCTTTCCGGTGAGGGGCCAGCTCCGCCGCCACTTTACCAAGGTGACGCTGGCGGGCGGCAAGCTTCGCTACGAGTCGGGCGTTTTCTCGAAGACGACGCGCACGATTCCGGTCTCCAAGATCCAGGATGTGCGTGCCGAACAGTCGTTCATGCAGCGGCTGGTCGGCATCGGCGACGTGACGGTGGAAACCGCGGGCGAAACCGGCGCGCTCGAGATCGCGAACATCGACAGCCCGCAGCGCGTGGTGGAGGCTATCCTCGATGCGCAGGGGCCTGCCGCGAAACAGAAGCAGGAGCCTGCGTGACCCGCCTGGAAGGTCGCGTGGCGGTGGTCACGGGCGCCAGTAAAGGGCTCGGCGAGGCCATTGCGCTGGAACTGGCCGGAGCCGGCGCCCGCCTGGTGCTGGTGGCGCGCGACCGCTTTCAACTCGAGAAATCCGCCGCCGCCGTGCGTGCCCGCGGCGCCGAAGCCGAGCCTTTCGCCGCCGACGTCCGGGACGAGGTGCAGGTGGCCGCACTCGCCGCTGCTGTGGCGACTCGCTTCGGCGCGGTCCACATTCTGGTCAACAGCGCCGGCGTCAACCTGCGCAAGAAACTGACCGATTTCACGCTCGAAGAATGGCGCAACGTGATGGACACCAACCTCACCGGCGTGTTCCTGATGTGCCGGGCCTTTGTGCCGCTGATGAAGGGACACGGCTACGGCCGCATCCTCAACCTGACTTCGATCATGAGCCACATCGCGCTGGCCGAGCGCACGGCCTACTGCGCCAGCAAGGCCGGCCTGGTGGGATTGACGCGCGCTCTGGCGCTAGAAGTGGCACCCGAGGGCATCACCGTCAACGGCATCAGCCCCGGCCCGTTCGAAACGGAGATGAATGCCCCTCTGCTGGCCAATCCCGAAGTCAACCACTTCTTCACCTCGCGCATCCCGCTCGGCCGCTGGGGCAAGCCGGAGGAGGCCGGCAAGCTGGCGCTCTACCTCTGTTCGGAAGAGGCCGGCTTCATCACCGGCACGGACATGCTGATCGATGGCGGCTGGTGTGCGCAGTAAGTTTCCTTTGTGGGGCAGGGTGGCATCCTGCACGCCGGTTGCGAACCGGCGCCGGCCCAACGCCCGTTAGCGGAGGCCGCTACAGCTTCCCCAGCAGGTGCTTGGCGATGGTGGCCAGTTGCATGTTGCTGGTGCCCTCGTAGATCCGCCCGATCTTGGCGTCGCGGTACAGTTTCTCGACCGGGTAGTCGCGCGTGAAGCCCACGCCGCCGAAGATCTCGACCGCGCGCGACGCCGTCTCTTCGGCGATCTGCGAGCTGAAGTACTTCGCCATGGCAGCCTCGGCGGTGAAGGGCAGGCCGGCGTCGCGGAGCCGCGCGGCGTTGTAGACCAGCAGGCGCGCCGCCTCGATCGAGGCCGCCATGCGCGCCAGGTCGAACTGGACCCCCTGAAACGCGCCGATCGGCTTGCCGAACTGTTTGCGCTCGCGCGCGTAGCCGACGGCGTGATTCAGCGCTCCCGCCGCCAGGCCTGTCATCTGCGCTCCAATCCCGATGCGCCCTTCATTCAGCGTCTCGATGGCGATCTTGTATCCCTGGCCGACCTGCCCCACCACGTTGCTCTTGGGCACCCGGCACTTCTCCAGGATCAGCTCACAGGTGGACGACGCGCGTATGCCGAGCTTGTCTTCCTTCCTGCCGACCGAAAATCCCGGGAACTCCCGCTCGACCAGAAAGCAGGTGATGCCGTGGTAGCCTGCTTCGGGATTGGCGTTGGCGAAAACCAGGTAGAGTCCGGCTTCGTAGGCATTGGTGATCCAGAGCTTGCGCCCCGTCAGCAGGTACGAATCGCCGTCCTCGACCGCGCGCGTCGCCAGCGCGAAGGCGTCCGAGCCGGCCCCTGCCTCCGAGAGCGCGTAGGCGCCTACGGTATCGGAGGCGAGCCGCGGAAGATAGAGCCGCTTCTGTTCCTCGGTCGCCCACCGCAGCAGCGCGTTCAGCACCAGCGTATTCTGCACATCGACGATGACCGAGGCGGATGGATCGACGGCCGCCAGTTCCTCCACCGCCAGAACCGCCTGGAAGAAGTTGCCGCCTTGCCCGCCATACTCCTCGGGCACCTCGATGGCCATCAGGCCAAGCTCGAACATCTGGCCGAGCAGCTCTTTGCGGAACAGGCCGGCCTCGTCCATCTGCCGGACATGCGGGGCGATCTGGTCGTGCGCGAACCGCCGCACGGTGGTCTGAAACATGCGTTCTTCTTCGTCGAGAGCGGTGAGCGGGGGCATTTGCCTACAGTCTACAATCTGTTCATGACCGATTGGAGGCTTGCCGCCGCGGCGCGGTGTCCCGATATCCCGGCCGCTGAAGTGGAGCGGATCGCGCCCGTCCTCGAAGCGCTCGAGGCTGCGTTCGCGCCGCTGGCCGCGCGCATTCCCGTCGAATGCGAACCGGCGGCGGAGTTCCGGGCGGAGCCGCTGACGTGACCATCCTCGAGGCCGCCCGCCGCCTGCGCGCTCGCGAAGTCTCCGCCGTCGAGCTGCTCGACCAGTGCCTGGGGCGCATCGCCGAGCTGAATCCGTCGCTCTGCGCTTTCATTACGGTCACGGAAGAGAGCGCACGAGAGTCCGCACGCCAGGCCGACCGGGAGTTGGCGGGCGGGCTCGACCGCGGCCCGTTGCACGGCATCCCGATCGCATTGAAAGACATCTTTCTGACGCGCGGCGTGCGCACCACGGCGGGCTCCCGGCTGCTCGCGGACTACCTTCCGGACCACGACGCGGCCGCCGTCGAACGGCTGGTCCAGGCGGGCGCGGTGCTGGTGGGCAAGACCAACATGCACGAGCTGGCCTACGGCAT
>DATNLV010000424.1:0-3401 GCA_035602665.1 Bryobacteraceae bacterium
AGAGCATCTTCGGTTGTATATCCACGGCCACCACGCGGCCCGAGGAGCCCACAAGGCGCGCAAGATCCAAGGTGAAGAATCCCATCCCGGGTCCCGGCTCGAGCACCGTCATCCCTTCGCGAACGTACGGCGCCACAGTCCCGGAGGGATTCTGCGCGAGGCGGCGGATCGGGCTGGCGAGGAGATATCCAAGCCACCAGGGGCAGACTCTATGAGGCATACCCAGGCAGCGTAGCACGGGCCGAGCCGAGCAGGAAGGCGGCGGCTTGCGTCATGGCTCTACAGCTTACGCCAGGGGAGCGGGATGAGGGCGGGGACGCGGCGGGCGTAGGCGTCGAACTCCGGACCGAACCCGGCGCGCAGGAGGCGCTCCTCGCTGCGGATGCGGATGACGGTGCCGGCGGCGTAGAGGACGGCGAACAACGGAATGGCCTGCCAGCGGGTGACAACGAGGCCGGTGGCCAGAGCGAGGCCGAACAGAGCTGCGTAGATGGGATTGCGGACGTAGCGGTAGGGGCCCGTCGTGATCAGGCGGTGGCCCTCCACCAGCCGTGCCTGGTAGGCGAACTGGCGGCCCAAAGCCCGCTGGCAGGCGAGCATCACGGCCACCGAACTCGAAGCGAGTAAAACCGCGACCGCGGAAACCAGGAGGCTTGGGGGCTCGTGGTCTCTCCAGGTCCAGACGATGGCGATGGAGAGACCCTGCAGCACCAGGCCCCAGGCCCAGCCGCGGCCGCGCCGGACCTCCCGCGCCTGGGGTGGGCGCGGCCTGAGCACTGTGGCGAGCCCCAGAGTGAGCCACGCGGCGAGGATGCAGATGAGGGCCGGGCTGGGTGCGAAGCGCATGACCATATTGTCAGTCATCGGCACGGCGGAAAGGCAGCCACAGAATCCAGAACAGCAGCAGCACCAGAGGTTCCGCCAGAAGGATGTAGATGGGCCAGGGGCCGAGGAGATCGAGAAGCGATGCGTGCGACGGCCTCTGCCGCAGATAGAAATAGTTGGTGCCGAAGACCGCATCGAAGGCGCCGATGGCGGCCGCAACCGCGTTGAGAGAGAGGAATGCGCGCCACACGGAACCGGGGCGCGGGCGCGCCAGGCCGGACCAGGCCAGGAACAGAATCGTCGCCACCACGCCGCCGTGCGAGAGGAAGAAGGCGGTGGCGAGGTAGGAAGGAAACGGGGTCCAGAGGTCCGGAGTGAGGAGGGCCATGCCGGCGCCGCAGAGTCCCCAATACCAGACCACGTCGAAGGACCAGACGCTTCGAGAAAGCACCGCCAGGACGGCGAGCCAGACCGCCACGTCGCAGAGCTGCAGCGGCAGTTGGCCGGGAAATCGCAGGTAACCGTGGTCGATCTGGTAGACGTACCAGACAATCTCGTTGAGCAGCAGGAAGGCGCCGAGTGTGTAGCGGATGGGGCGTCCCGCGGCAGGTCGGCGGCGTGCCGCGAACGCGAGCGAGGCGGCCACGGCGGGGACGGCTGCGACGATGGCGAGGTGCGTCGGACCGAAGAGGGGAAGGCCGTTGGCGCTCAACGAGTTTCAGAATAGCGCACCGCGGTTAGGCTGGCACGCGATCGCCGTGGCTGGGCGGGTTCGAAACCACCAGGAACTCCGCCTCCACGGTGCCTCGATTGAACACCTGGTGGGCTTGGCCCGCGGCAATGGAGAGCCCCTGCCGCGGGCCCAACTCGTACTCGGTTCCCTCCACTTCGATCGACAGCGTTCCCTCGAGGACGTAGAAGAACTGCGTCGCGCTGCGATGGTAGTGCCGGATTTCCGAGGCGCCGGCCGGCATTCGCTCTTCGATGACGCTCACCAGCGGCGTCCGGACCAGGTGCCAGCCGTCGCACCCCTCGCCCCAGGAATAGTGTTCCGCGCTCGCCTTATCGATCATGACCGCTACCAGAGCCCGGGGATGAGGCGATAGCGCGTGCGGCGCGCGTAGTCTTCGTAGCCCGGCAGCTCGCGGCGTAGGGCGCGGTCCTCGTGGATCGTGCGGAACACGAAGAGAAGGGCCACGCACACGGCCGGAATCAAGGCCCACAGGGATCCGAGCACCAGCGCCCAGGCCGGGTACATCACGATCAGGGCCAGGTACATGGGATGCCGCACCATCGCGTAAGGACCGGAGGATACGGCGACGTGGCCGCGCTCGCTCTGGATGCGCACCGTGCTTTCGAGGAAGGGATTGGCGGCGGCAACCGCGACCAGCAGCACCAGCGCCGCCAGATGCAGAGCGACGCCGGCATAAAGCCACTTGACCGGGAGCTGTGACCACCCCCACCGTGCGTCGAGGCCGCAGACCACAAGGAACGCCGCCGCGGACAGAGTGTACAGCAGGGCGAAGACTTTGTCGAAAGCCATGCTGGGGGCCTTGGAATTGAGCCGGGTTCTGACTAGCGCGGGGTTCTTGACGCGGGCCACTCCCAACACAACGGCGACGGAAAAAGCCGCGAGCCCGATCCAAATCCAGCCGCGCGTCCAGCGCAGGTTACCGGCCGCGAAGAAGGGAATCGACAGCAGCGCCAGCCGGACCAGAATGCGAGGCACGGCGGTCCATCTGGGAGGCTTTGCGCGGGCGCCGGCTTCGGGCATTTGACGGATTGTATCAGGCGGCGCGGTCGAGGCGCGAGTCTGGAAGCGGCTCGGGAGCGAACCATGCGCCGATCCGCTGCGAGCCGGCCAGCAGACTGGACAGCGGGACCAGGCCCGCCAGCCGGACGTTGGCTACCGCCGCCATGCCTACCGATGCGATGCAGCCGCACTCGTTGCAGACGGGCTTGCCGCCGAACTGGCAGGGCGTGATGCGCGAAGTGAGGTCGGCCGAGAGACATGTGGTCAGCTGCGCGAAGACGCACTGCTCGGGCGATTCGGGCGGGCGCAGGAAGCCCTGGAGCACGTGCGAAGGCGCGTCCACCTTCCGAAAACGATCGCGTACGGAGCCGATCTGGCGGACCGCCTCGATGCGGTCGGCGGGCCTCAGCCGCTCTTCGGATACTTCCCCTTCCTGCGGCGTGTAAAGGCTGAACCAGATCTTGCGCACTTCCGGCAGCGCGGACCAGAAGCGCGAGAACTCGTGCAGCGCGCCCGGCTGCGAAATCGTCTGGCGGGTGATGGTGCAGTGGATGTTCACCCGATGGCCGCGTATGTGTTGGAGGATGCGAGCGTAGGTTGCCGGCGCGCGGCGTCGGTCGTGCTCCGGCTGCAGGCCATCCACCGAGACGGCCAGGTGCAGGTTCCGAAGCGCGGCCCAGGCGATCGGAATGGGGCGCACCGCGCTGGTGACGAGCTGCACCTCGACCTTCATGCGGTCGAGCACCGGCAGCAGTTCATCCAACTCGCGGAAGCGCACCAGCGGCTCACCGCCGATGATAGAGAGATGCACCGGGCGAAGCCG
>DATNLV010000442.1:0-9095 GCA_035602665.1 Bryobacteraceae bacterium
CATCGACTATCCGGAGCGGACCTTTGACGTGGTGTGGTCCTGCTCGTCCGTCGAGCATGTATCGACGCTGCCCGAGCTGGTCCAGATCTTCCGCGAGATTCATCGCGTCCTCAAACCGGGAGGGCACGCGCTGATCACCACCGAGTTTTCTTTGGACGAGCCCTACTTCCTGCCCGGAGTTCTGTCGCTGTGGAAGGATTGCGCCCTGCTTACCCAGGCGCTCCAGGGACTGTCGCTGGTTGGTCCGGTGGATCTGGATTATCGAGGTTCGGTTGCCGGGAACCAGGCCATGCGGCGACGGGACGTCCATCGCGCCGTCATGGCCGATGACATCGCTTCCGGGCCGACCGGCGTGTGCATTCATGTAGGCTACACCCGGCTGATCCCGGTGGCCTTCGCGCTCCAGAAGACCGGAGAGAGCTTCGTCTGGCCGGAACATCTGGGCGCCCCCGCGTGGTACCTGCCCTTCAGCGCGGGAGTTGAAGCATTCGGAAGGAAAGAGCCCAGGCTGGCGGCTGAATCTTTTCGCAAGGCCCTGGACCTGGCGGACGGCCCGGGTGCGCGGCTGCACTGCTTCCGGCAATTGATCGAAGCCCATGTCCATGCCGGCGACGTGCTTCGACTTCGAGAAGCGCTTCTCGAGTGCGCGAAAGCTGTGCCGGCGCTTCCCGGTGACGACGACGCCTTGGACCTCATCGCCTACGTGGCGGCGGGACAAGGCATGCTGCCTTTGGCCCAGCTCTGCTGGGAGCGGGCTGAAAGGAGCCCCTCGGCCCTGCCGATCAGCCGCCTGAGGATTCGATCGAACCAGTTGGCCGCTGAGCTGAACGCGAACGGGCGGACCGCCGAGGCCGCGCACATCAATGCGCTGGCTGACGCCGCATGGTGCGAGGCGCTGGATTTCAACGGCGGCGATCCGCAGATGGCCCACTTCGCCAGTCAGCTCTCGAGCCTGCGCCAGGACCACGGGCTGACGTCGCTTGTATCTTCGAAGAGCGCCGCACCCGCGGAAAGAACGCCCATCACGCCCCGGAGCCCGCACTTCGACCTCGCCGCGGCACCTTCCAGGCCCATGGTCTATGTGGGGAACAACCTGGCGCTGACGAGAACGGTCTACGGTCAGAAAATGTACGTGGACACGGCCAGCCAGGTCGGCGCCTGCTTCCTCATGGATGGTTACTGGGAAGAATGGGTCGTTCGCCGGCTGAAAGATTATGTCAAGCCCGGCATGCGCGTGCTCGACCTGGGCGCCAACATGGGCTTCTACACGCTGCTGCTGTGCGATCTGGTCGGTCCACAGGGCCATGTGACGGCCTTTGAGCCGTGGCCCCACTATCACGAGATCCTGCGGCGCAATGTGGAGGTGAACGGCTACTCCGGCCGCTGCACGCTGGTCCGAAAAGCCGTTCATGAGGCTGGCGGCAGCAAAGACCTGGTGTTCTTTGAAGGCTACGGCACGGGAGCACTCAAGGGGGGCGAGGCCTTTTTCGAACAACCGGGAATGGTCGATACCCCGACGGTGCTATCGGTCGAAACGGTCTCGCTGGACGAGTATCTGGCGGCCAACCCGCAGCAGATCGATTTCATCAAGATGGACGTCGATGGCTCCGAACCGTTCGTCTTGCGCGGCGCGCAATCCCTTCTGCGCGGCACGAATCCGCTCACGATCTTCTGCGAGTTCTGCCCGCCTATCCTTCGGGCCGCGGGGTTGGACCCTGAAGCGTTCCTGGAGGAATTGCGGAGAGCACGCTTCGCCATCTCCCGGATCGCTCCCGACGGACTGAAAGAGATCAGGCCTTCCGAGGGATTGAAAGACACGGATTGGGACGAACTCTTGTTGGTTCGGGCCTGAGACATGCGCGGTTCCTGCGCAACCCTATGACCTCACAGTGCAACGGGGTGGCGATTGGCGGCGCGGAAGCGCACTGGCGCCCCTCCCCCCGGCTCGGCGCGGTCCGCACATATACAAATCTTCACTTGCCACCGGCAGCCCTACCTCCTTTATACTTGTACAAATACTCGTGACGCCCGAAACGGCGGAACCTTACCTACGCGTCTGGCGCGAACCGGGTATTCAGACTTTCGAGCTTGAGGACACACTGTGAGCATCAGCCAACTCGCCCGATCCATAGCCGAATCGCCCACCTTGAAGCTGAACGAAACCGCAGCCATTCTCAGGGACAAGGGTGAACCTGTCATCCATCTGGGTGGCGGCGAACCGAAGAGCCGCGCACCCGTCGACGCCATCATTAATTGCACGGCCCTGCTGAATACGGGCGAGGTCCGCTACACGCCGCCCGACGGCATCCCGGCTTTGAAGAAGGCCATCATCCGCTACACCGACGAGCACTACAACAAGTGCTTCGGCCCGGCCAACGTCATCGCCTCGAACGGCGCCAAGCAGTCCATCATGGTGGCCCTGTACACCATCCTCGAGCCCAAGGACGAAGTGGTTTATCCGGCGCCCTACTGGGTCTCCTATCCGGAAATGGTGAAGCTCGCCGGCGGCGTGCCCGTCCCCGTGGTCCCGGAGGACGGCTCCTTCTGCCCCAAGATCGAGGAGATCGCCGCGGCGGTGGGGTCCTACACCAAGGCCATCATCCTCAACACGCCCAACAATCCCTCGGGCGTGGTCTACTCCGACGAGTTCGTGGCAGGGGTGGTCGAGCTGTGTGAGAAGAAGGACATCTTCCTCATCATGGACGACACCTACAACCGCCTGATCTTCGACAACCGCACGCCCACCAACGCCTTCAGCTACGCCACGGACCATTCCCACAGCTCGAAGCTGATCGTGGTGAATTGCGTTTCGAAGATGTACGCCATGACCGGATTCCGCATCGGCTGGGCGGTGTCGGACAACGAGGAAGTGATCCGCGCGATGTCGAACATCCAGTCGCAGCAGACCTCGGGTCCCTCGGCCCCGGCGCAGTGGGCCGCGACGGGCGCGCTCAACGGCGTGCAATCCTCCGTCCACAGCCTGCGCCTCACTCTGGAGAACAACCGCAACATTCTGGTGGAGCGGCTGCGGGCTTTCACGGGCATCGTGGTCACCAAGCCGGAAGGCACGTTCTACACCTTCCCCGATTTCAGCGCCTATCAGAAGGATTCGCAGAAGCTGGCGCGCTTCCTGCTCGACAAGGTCCGCGTGGTCACTGTGCCCGGGAAGGACTTCGGGATGGAAGGCCACCTGCGGATCAGCTTCTGCGGCACCGTCAAGGACATCACCGAGGGCGTCGAGCGCATCAAGTGGGCGCTCGATCCGAACTCGCCGAATGAACTCTACCTCGGCGACCGCAAGCTTGTGAGGGACTGGCTATGAACGTCTATCAGGACATCCCCTCTCCGGCGCAGGCCATCGCGGGCCAGAACGCCAGCATCTACGGTCTGCAGAACCACGGCCTGACCAACCTGCACCGTGTCTACTGGAACCTGACCAGCGGCCCGTTGTATGAGGAAGCGGTTTTCCGCGGCGAGGGCAGCATCGCCCACCTCGGCCCGTTTCTGGTCAACACCGGCAAGCACACTGCCCGCGCCGCCGCCGACAAGTTCATCGTGCGCGAGCAGACCACCGAGGACGCCGTGTGGTGGGGCCAGTACAACCGCCCCTTCAGCCCCGAAAAATTCAGCGCGCTGCTGACGCGCATGCAGGGCTATCTGCAAAGCCGCGACGTCTTCGTTCAGGACCTCTACGCGGGCGCCGATAGCGAAGCCCGCCTTCCCATCCGCATCATCACCGAGAAGGCCTGGCACAGCCTGTTCGCGCGCACCATGTTCTCCAAGCCGCAAACGCTCGAGGACATGAAGCACCACGTTCCGGAATTCACCATCATCGGCGCACCGGGCTTCAACGGATCGCCCATCATCGACGCCACCCGCAGCGAGACGTTCATCATCGCCAATTTCGCGGAGCGCATCGCCATCATCGGCGGTTCGGCCTACGGCGGCGAGATCAAGAAGACCATCTTCACGGTCCTCAACTTCCTGTTGCCGCTCGAAGGCATTTTGCCCATGCACTGTTCGGCCAACGTGGGCGACCAGGGCGACGTGGCCATCTTCTTCGGCCTCTCCGGTACGGGCAAGACTACGCTCTCGGCCGAACCCTCGCGCCATCTGATCGGCGATGACGAGCACGGCTGGAGCGAGAACGGCATCTTCAACTTCGAGGACGGCTGCTACGCCAAGGTCATCCGCCTGTCCGAAGCGGCCGAGCCCCAGATCTACTCCTGCACCCGCCGCTTCGGCACCATTCTGGAGAACGTCAGTTTCGACCCGGTCTCCCGGCGCCTCGATCTCAACGACGACCACGTGACCGAAAACACGCGTGCGGCGTACCCGCTCTCCTACATCGAGAACTATTGGCCGCCCAAGCAGGCCGGGCATCCCAAGAACGTCATCTTCCTCACCTGCGACGCCACCGGCGTGATGCCGCCCATCTCACGGCTCACTCCGGATCAGGCGATCTACCACTTCATCTCCGGCTACACCAGCAAGATCGCGGGCACCGAGATCGGCCTCGGCGTCGAGCCCGAGCTGACCTTCAGCGCGTGCTTCGGCGCGGTCTTCATGGTGCACCATCCCTACAAGTACGCGGAGATGCTGAAGTCGAAGGTGCTCAAGCAAGGCGCCACCTGCTGGCTGGTCAACACCGGCTGGACCGGCGGGCCGTTCGGCGTCGGCAAGCGCCTCAGCATCCAGCACACCCGCCGGCTGCTGAAGGAAGCGCTCTCCGGCAAGCTGAACGAAGTGGAGTTCCGCGAGGACCCTGTGTTCGGCTTCCATGTCCCAACTTCGTGTGAAGGCGTTCCGGCCAATATCCTGGATCCGGCCAACACCTGGGGCAGCCGCGAGGAGTATTACCGCAAGTACGACGCCCTGGCCGCCCGCTTCATCGAGAACTTCAAGCTCTTGAAGGACGGCTGCCCGCCTCACGTCGAGGAGTTCGGCCCCCGCCGCCTTCACGACTTCGCCGCCGTGAAGTAGTAGCCACTCCTGAGTGGGGCGGCTCTCCAGAGCTGCGCCCGCTGCAGGACTGGAGTCCTGCCCCACCCCGTTACTCTTCCGCCGCGACGATCGCTTCGACCAGGCCCGCGGCCGTGAAGGTGCGCGCCTCCGCGGTCACCGCGATCCCGT
Source organism: Bryobacteraceae bacterium (assembly GCA_035602665.1). Classification (GTDB taxonomy): domain Bacteria; phylum Acidobacteriota; class Terriglobia; order Bryobacterales; family Bryobacteraceae; genus DASWZN01. Next base: position 5,134 of record DATNLV010000442.1, read on the forward strand.
GCTGGCGCGCGGTTGCGGTGGTAACCGGTCCGATGGTGGCGACTCGTGCGCCCGCGAGCGCCTCGGCGCCCGCAACCTGCATGAAGTTTGTGACGGTCGAGGAGCTGGTGAACGTGATCCAGTCCGGCCGCCGGCCAGAGCCGAAGATCCGTTGCGCCTGAACGTGCGCGTCGGCGGGGATCCCGGTGCGGTAGGCTTCCACCACATCCACCGTCGCACCGCGCAGGCGCAACTCAGCCGGGACCACATCGCGCGCCACCGCGGCGCGCGGCAGCAGGACGCGCTTGCCGTCGAGCCCGTGGCCCTCGAACGCCGCCACTAGGCTCTCGGCCACATACTCGTCCGGCATCAGCGCGACTTTGAACGCGGCGTTCTCCGCCTCGGTGCGGGTGGCCGGGCCGATCGCGCAGATCTTCGCGCGGACCGCGTCGATATTCAGGCCCGCCAGCGTCAGGCGCCCCAGGAAGAACCGCACTCCGTTCGCGCTCGTGAAGATCAGCCAGTCGTAGGATTCGATGCGGCTCAGAGCTTCGTCGAGAGGCCCGTAATCCGCCGCGGGCTGAATCTCGATGGTGGGGAACTCGATCACCTCCGCGCCGAGCTCCTCGAGTGCGGCAGCCAGATCGCCGCCTTGGCCGCGCGCGCGCGTGATCACGATGCGCTTACCGGCCAGCACTGTAGACCTCGTCGAGGATCTCGCGCGCTCCCGCCTCGAGCAACTGCCGTCCGAGTTCCTCGCCGAGGCGCACGCGCTCAGCTGCCGGACCCGAGGCGTTCTTCCGGATCAGCCGCGTGCCGTCGGGCGAGGCCACGATGGCGACCAGATCGAGCCGGTCGCCGTCGATGCGGCCATACGCGCCGATGGGAACCTGGCAGCCGCCGCCCAGCGTCGCGAGAACGGCGCGTTCGGCTTCGACGCTCAGGCGCGTGGCAGTGTCATCGAGCCGGGCGCAGACGCGCGCCGCATCGCTCGCCTCGCGCGTCTCAATCGCCAGCGCTCCCTGGCCCACCGCCGGGCACATCACGTCGACGCTGAGGCACTCCGCGATGCGCGCCTCCCAACCCAGGCGCCGCAAGCCCGCCGCGGCCATCACCAGCGCGTCGTACTGCCCTTCGCCCAACTTGCGCAGCCGCGTATCCACGTTGCCGCGCACCGATTCGATCGCCAGATCGGGCCGCACCGCGCGCAGTTGCGCCACGCGCCGCAGTGAACTGGTTCCGACTCTTGCCCCTGAAGCCAGCGTCGCCAGAGTCGCGCCCACCAACGCGTCGCGCGGATCTTCACGTGCCGGAATCGCGGCGATAGCGAGCCCCTGCGGCAATTCCGTGGGCAGGTCCTTGAGGCTGTGGACCGCCAGGTCGATCCGCCCGTCCAGCAACGCCTCCTCGATCTCCTTGGTGAAGAGGCCCTTCGTGCCGACCTTGGCGAGCGGCACGTCGGTGATCCTGTCGCCGGTGGTCTTGATGATCTCGATACGGCAGGTCTCGCCCAGCGCCTCGAGTTCCCGTCTGACCCAGTTGGCCTGCCACAGAGCGAGTTGCGACCCGCGCGACCCGATGGTCAAAGACATTGGGCTCCGTCCAGTAACAGGTTTGATTCGTGTCCATTCGTGTTCATTCGTGGCCAAAAAAAGAAAACGCAGAGCTTTGGGGCCACGAATGAACACGAATGGACACGAATGGGAATCGTCATTCCCCCTCCAGCCGGAAGATTTTACGGATGGCGTCGATGATCGGCAGTCCCTCGGCCTGGCCCGCCTGCTTGCGCAATTCGCTGATAGGTCCGTGCGCGATCTTGGCGACGAGGCCGCGGGTGAGGACTTCGAGCGCCTCCTCCTGCTGCGGCGTGAGCGTCCCGAACTTGCCGCGCAGCCGCGCCACCTCGGCCGAGCGCATCAGTTCGAGCTGCTCCTGCAAGCCGACGATGGTGGGGACTACCTCGCGCGCCTTCAGCCGCGCCATCATCCGCTCGACCTCGGCGTCGATGATCTCCTCGGCCAGCTCGGCCCGCTTCTGCCGCTCCCCGATGTTGGCCGCCACCACGCGCTGCAGGTCGTCGATGTCGTAAAGGAATACGTTGTCGATCTCGTTGACCGCCGGATCGATGTTGCGCGGGACGGCGATGTCGATCAGGAACATGGGCCGGTTGCGGCGGGCGTCGATGATGCGCCGCAGATCTTCCTTCTTCAGGATGTAGTGCGGCGCGGCGCTCGAGGTGATCACGATATCCATCTGCGGCAGCGTGAACAGGAACCGGTCGTACTCGACGATGGTGCCCTGGAACAGGCCGGCCAGCTCGCGCGCGCGTTCGTAAGTCCGGTTGGTGACGAAGATGTCGGTGGCGCCGGAACGATGCAGGTGCTGCGCCGCGAGCTCCGACATCTTCCCGGCGCCCACGATCATGACCGTCTTGCCCGCCAGCGTGCCGAAGATCTCGCGCGCCAGCTCCACCGCGGCGTAGCTGACCGAAACCGCGTTCTCGCCGATCCCGGTTTCGGTGCGCACCCGCTTGGCGACGCTGAAGGCTCGCGTCAGGATGGCTTCCAGATATCCGCTCAGCGCGCCGTGGGCCTTGGCGGCGGCGTAAGCCTCTTTGATCTGCCCCAGGATCTGCGGCTCGCCGATCACCATCGAATCCAAACTCGCGGCAACCCGGAACAGGTGATGGATGGCCTGCTCGTCCACGTGCCGGTAGAGATGCGGCAGGATCTCGGCGAGGGGGACCGAGCGGCTCTCGCTCAGAAAACGGTCCACCGCGGGATCGTCGCCGTTCGGTGCGGCCACCACGATTTCGACGCGGTTGCAGGTGGAAAGGATCAGCCCCTCGGAGACGCCCTTGCAGGACGCCAGGTCGTGCAGCGCCGCGGCCAGTCCGTTCGCATCGAAGGCCAGCCTCTCGCGCACCTCGACCGGCGCCGTCCGGTGGTTCACGCCCGTGATCAGGAATCTCATCGGCTCAACAGGTTCTTCAAGCTGGTGTGCGCCGCCCAGGTGATGGCCGAACAGCCCACCAGGCCCAGCACCATGAGGGCGGCCTTGCGGCCCCTCCATCCCGCCGTCACCCGGAAGAACACTATGAGCAGGTACAGTCCCCAGGTCAGAAGCGAGATGATGATGCGTGGATCGCGGATCCAGCGCGTTCCCGACTCGATCGAGGCCCAGGTCGAGCCCGCGATCACCGCCAGTGTGATGAAGACGAAACCGATCGAGAGAGCGCGCGACATCAGCGTGTCCAGTGTTCCGAGCGGGGGCAGAGTGCCGCCCCGCTTCTTGGCTTTCAGCTGTCGCTCGCGCACCAGGTAAAGGATGGAGGTAACCGCGGTCAGCAGCAAGGCGGCGTATCCCACCAGCACCAGCACCACGTGGGTAATCAGCCAGGCGCTGCGGAGCCGCGGATCGGTCCAGGATGCGATCGGCGTTCCCAACTCGCCCACCAGCGTCAGCACGAACACCAGGGGAAAGACGAACACCGCCAGACTCTCGTAGTCATAGCGCCAATAGAGGAACAGAAACAAGAGCGCGAACAGCAGGCCGCACAGCGAGGCCGACTGGAAGAAATCGTTGGCCGGCAGGCGCCCGGTCGCGGCCGTCTGCTCGACGATCGATACGATATGGATGACCACGCCGGTGTAGAAGGACGCAATGGCGACGCGGAAGACCCGATCCCGGCGCCGGTGAATCAGGGTGAGCAGTACATGCAGGAGTCCGAGCGAGTACAGCACGGCCGCAACGCGCAGCCACATAATGCTCATCTCGTGCATAGTTGGAAGCCCCCGAGTGGACCCTAGACTCCCAGTATAGCCAAGGGGGGGCGGGCCTCGGCCCGCGCGGGGCTTCAGCCCATAAGCGCTAACTTAAGAACTGGGGCAGGCGTGCTCGGGGATGTTCTGCCAGAGCGCGTGCTATTCCCGCCCAACTCCCGATCATGCCGGACAGCGATAGCCTGGGCTCGATCGCCTGCT
>DATNLV010000457.1:0-9692 GCA_035602665.1 Bryobacteraceae bacterium
TCGCGGAACTCCGCCTCGTGTATGTCGATCACGGGGTTCCCGCCGTACTTGGTCCAGGTGCGTCCGTGATCGGTGCTGTACGCGATGTTCTGCGTCTGCAAACCGGGGCTGTGCCCGGTGTAGATGGCAACCAGCGCCGCCGCGCCGTTGTTGCCGAATCCGCTCGTGTTCCGCGAATCCACCACGGCCGACCCGGAGAAGATCATGACGCCCTTCTCCTCCGTCAGCGCGACTGGCAGCTCCCGCCACGAGTTCAGATCCTTGCTGACGGCGTGCCCCCAGCTCATGTGTCCCCATTGATCGCCAAGGGATTGAACTGGAAGAACAGGTGATACTCGGACCCGACGTAAACCAGGCCGTTGGGATCGTTGGTCCAGTTCTTCGCGGGGCTGAAATGAAACCGCGGCCTGTAGGTATCCGTGGGCGCCTGCGCAAAAGCGGCGATCAAAACACACGAGCCGGCTAGCGTCGCGAGCGCGCGCGTCATGACTTCGCCGGAACCGTCGCCTTCATCGCTCCCGTGGTAATGCCGCCATCCACCAGCAGAGTCTGGCCCGTCACGTAGCGGCTCTCTTCCGACGCCAGGAAGACGATCGCGCCATCCATGTCGTTGGGCCGCCCCGGCCGCTTCAGCGGAATCCGATCGCTGATGTACTCCACCCAGGCCTGGTTCTCGTACAGGACTTTGTTCTGCTCCGTGCGGAACCACCCCGGCGCCAGGCAATTCACGGTAATCCCCTGCGAACCCCACTCGTCCGCCAGGCTCATCGTCAACTGCTTCACGCCGCCGCGGCTCGCGCTGTATGGCGCCAGGCCCGCGAACCCGAACACGCTGGTCACCGAACCGATGTTGATCATCCGTCCGTACCCTCGCGGAAGCATCTTGCGCGCGATCGCCTGCGCCACGAAGAACGTCCCGCGCAAGTTCGTGTTCACGATCAAATCCCAGTCTTCCGGAGTAACATCCAGCGCCGGCTTGCGCACGTTGCAGCCCGCGTTGTTCACCAGGATGTCGATCTTCCCGTACGCCGCCTCGGCCGCCTCCGCCATCTTCTGAATGCTGCCGAAGTCGCGGACGTCGAGCTCCACCGGCACGGCGCGCCGCCCGATGCCTTCCACTTCTTTCTGGAAATCGCCGAGCGACGCCAGCGTGCGGCTCGTGATCACCAGGTCCGCGCCCGCACGCGCCAGCGCCCTCCCGAAGTACTGGCCCAGCCCGCGGCTGGCGCCAGTGATCAAGGCCACGCGCCCGCTCAGATCGAAGAACTCGCCCATAACCGCCTCCCTATGGCTGCACAATGACTTTCATCAGGTTCGCCTCGCGGCGATAGAGCCGGTCAAACCACGACGCCGCATCCTCCAGCGGAGTGCGCGCGCTGATCAGCCCGTCCACCCGGATCGCGCCGCTCGACAGCAACCGTATGCAGGCCGGGTATTCGCCCGCCGACGCACACGATCCCTGCAATCGTATCTGCCGCGTGACCACCGATTGAAGCGGCACGTCCACCTGCGGGCTGAAATTGCCGATCAGCGTCACGGCGCCGCCCTTACGCACGCAGGCGATCGCCGTGCGGATCGGATCGGTCGCCCCCACGGCTTCGAGAGCCGCATCCGCGCCCCGCCCTTCGGTCGCCGCAATCACCGCGGCAGGAGCGTCGCCCGTGCTCGAATTCAGAACTATCGAAGCGCCCGCGCCGGCCGCCATCCGCAGCCTGGCCTCGTCGACATCGATCGCAATCACGCGCTCGAACCCCGCGCTTCGCGCCGCCTGGATCGTGAGCAGGCCGATCATCCCGCAGCCGACTACTACCGCCGTGTCCCCCAGCGCGTGCGGAGTCAGATTCACCGCATGCACGGCCACCGAGACGGCTTCGATCATGGCCGCGTGATCGAACGACAGCGATTCCGGCAACCGGTACAAAATGTTCGTGGGGACTGCGACGTACTCCGCGAACGCCCCGTGCCGCCGGTAGTCGCCGCACGAGACGCCCAGCACCTCCCGGCGGTCGCACAGGTTGACCTCGCCGCGCCGGCAGAAGTAGCACGACCCGCAGCTCACCGTCGAATCGAAGGTGACGCGGTCGCCCGCCGCCCACTCGCGCACATCCCGTCCCGCGCGGACAATGACGCCGGCCGCTTCATGTCCCATGACCACCGGCGGTATCCTCCGCCCCGTCGAGCCGTCCATCCCATGCACATCGCTGCCGCAAATCCCGCACGCCCGCACCTGAACCAGAACATCGTTCGGCCCGACCTCCGGCTCCGGAAAGTCGGTCATCTCCAAATGCATGTACTCGGTCAACAGCAGTGCTCTCATATCGCCCCCAAGCCAAACACAATGGCCACGAATGAACACGAATGCACACGAATAAAGACAACACCTTCTTTTCTGTCTTTCTTATTCGTGTGCATTCGTGTTCATTCGTGGCCAGTAATGTCTTACTCGAACACCCTCTCCACGGGCACCACACGCACGTCGTCCGCCTTCCAATCCAGCGGCCAGCGCTCGATGATCTTGTCTTCCGCCATCACCTCCGGCGGCTTCGGAGAGTTGTACTTCATGGGCGAAACTTCGTTCGCCAGGAGCTTCGTCTTCAGCGCCGCGCAGTCCTTCGCGACCACCACGACCTGAAGATCCGTCGATCGCAAGTGCCTCCGGATGGCCCGGTTCACGTCCTCCACCGTCAGCCTCGCCAGGCTCTGCTTCAGATACGTGTTGTACTCCGGAATGCCGTAAAACTCGCTATCGATCCGGTATCCCAGTTCCGCGCTCTTGGTCTTAGTGAGCAGGTTGACATACTTGCCGACGAACAGCCGCGTGCGTTCGAAATCCTCCGCGCGGAGCCCGTCGCGGACCAGTTTGTCCAGTTCGAACATGGCGGCCCGCAGCGCGAACTGGGCGGTCGGCGGCTCCACCGGGCGTATCCAGATCTGGAAGATCTGCCGGTGCCGCGCCAGGTTCGGGTCCGGCTCGAACCCGAACATGCCGCGCGGAAAGTACTCGATGTACGCGTAGTCGCCGTAGTTCAGCCCGCGCACCTCCCGCAGCCGCGCGAACAGCCGCCCGCCGCTCTCGCGGTGCTGCCCAAAATAGGATTGCGCCACCAGCAGCGCCGGATAGTCCGCATCGCCCCGCCGGACGTCCAGCGGAAACCCGATCGAGTATGCCACCGACCGCGTGTTCTTCTCGACCATCGTCACGTGGGTGCCGTGTATCGCCTTCGGCTCCGCCACCACGCCGGACTTCGCCGTGCCCGCCGCCAGCTTCGAGAAATCCGCCTTCACCCGCTCCGCGAAGCCCTTCGGATAGCCGCCAGCCAGCCCGATCACCAGGTTCGCCTGCGTGAAGTGGTCCTTATAGAACCGCTGCAGGTCCTCGATCGTCATCGCCTTCAATGCCGACACCGTCCCCACGTTGTCGTGGCCGTACGGATGGCCCGCGTAGATCGCGTTGTAGAGAACCTCCTTGCCCAGTTCCTCATCGTTGTTGCCCGCCAGCGACACCTGCAGGAAGTTCACCGCATCGTCACGCAGGCGCTCGAAATCCTCCTTCCGCCAGCCGGGATCGAGCAGCATCGACCGCAGCAGCGTGTAATAGGCTTCCAGGTTGTCCACGTGCGTCGTGCCCGTGAACACGATCATTTCTTTATCGGTCTGATCGGCGACCGCGGCCGCCATCGGGAACAGCGCGTCGACGATCTGCTTGTAACTCATCTCCCGCGTCCCGCCCCGCGCCAGCATCGCCGCGGTCAGCGCCGCCGCTCCCGGCTTCGCCGCCGGATCCTCAGCCGCACCGGTCAGGAACACGATCCGGAAGGTAACCAGGGGAGAGCTGCCCGGCAAAGTGACCACCTTCGGTCCCGGCGCGCCCGCCAGCATTCCCACCGTCAGAGCCGCCATCGCGAGCGCTTTCATTTCGCCTTCCCTCCGGTCAAAGTCACGATCGTTCTGCCGTCCGTCACCAGATACTTCCGCGCCACCGTCCGTATGTCCTCCGGCGTCACCGAGTCATACACCTCGTACAACCGGTTGACCGTCTCCGGCGTGCGTCGCAGTTCGACATAGCGCGCCGCGGTCTGCGCCACCGCCTCGCTGTTGTTGAGCCCGAGCGCGAAGCTGTATCGCAGGTGCTTCTTCACCGCCTCCAGGCGCGCCGCCGGAACCAGTTGGTCCTTGAAGCCGTCCGCCGTCGCGACAATCGCATCCCGCACCCCGTCTATGTCCGCGTCTTTCTTCACCCGTGCAAGCACGGTGAAGAGGCCGGGGTCGACGTGATCCGAATTGTCCGCCCGTATCAAATCGACCTTCTGCTCTTCGATGACCAGCTTCCGGTATATCTCCGAACTTTCCGAGAAACCCAGGAAGCTGATCAGGTCCAGTGCCGCCTGGTCTTTGTCTACATCCGTGTAGGCAGGACTGCGGAAAGCTACGCCGATCCAGGCCAGAGTCGGCGCCGGCCAATCGACGTGATTGGTTCGCGGACCCGCCTGCGCCGGTTCCTGCGGGATCTCGACCCGGTAGCTCCCGCGCTTCCACTCGCCCCAGTATTTCTCCACCAGCCCGCGCGTCGCCTCCGCCGTCACATCTCCGGCCACGATCACGGTCACGTACTCCGGCCTGTAATAGCGGTCGAAAAAGGTGCGGCTGTAATCGAACTGGTTGGGCATGTCTTGGATGTCGCGAAGGAACCCCATCGTCGTGTGCTTGTAGGTGTGCCGTTCGAACGCCGTGTCCCGCAGCACCTCGAACAACTTCGAAATCGGGTTCGCGCTGTTCTTGTTGTATTCGCCCAGCACGGCCAACGTCTCTGTCCGGAACAGCGCGGGCGTGTAGTCCAGGTGCTGGAACCGGTCCGCCTCCATCCGCAGCACCGTCTCCAGGTCCTCTTTCGAGAAGGTGGTGTGATACGCCGTGAAGTCATCGGTGGTGAAAGCGTTCGACGCCGCGCCCGCCGCCTTCAGCGTGGCCTGGTATTTCTCGGGCGGAACCGTAGCCGTGCCGCGGAACATCAGGTGTTCAAACAGATGAGCGAACCCGCTCTTGCCGGGCTCTATCTCGTTCCGCGAGCCGGTCTGCACCACGATGAACACCGACACCACGTTCGGGTAATCCGTCGGGATCGTGACCAGCCGCAGTCCGTTGGCGAAATCGTGCTGGTCATACGCGTAGGGGAACGCCTTGCGTGGAGCGTTGGCAGGCAGCGCCGCCACGGCCGCCGCAACAAGCAGACAAACGATGCGAATCATAAGCTTTATCCTACCCCCTTCGCACTGGCCCGCAGCACCGCGCGCGCCGCCTCCGCACAGTCCCGCCCTGCAGCACCGAACCGCGCGCGTCAGCAAGCGGACCCAGTGGCCCCGTTACCTGTGGCCCCGTTACCCGTGGCCCTCAGCCATCGTCCCTTATAATGAAAGCGAGCGGAGTCTCCACGCGAGATGAGCGAAGAGCACCCCAGCCAGGCACCGATCCCACCCGCTGCGAGGCGCCGATCCGCCCTGGGAATGATCCTCGCCTGGCTCCGCGACCTGGGTGTAGCGATCGTGATCGCCATCGTGGTGATCATCTTCATTTACCAGCCGGTCAAGGTCGAAGGCACCAGCATGATGCCGGGCCTCGAGGACCAGGAGCGCATCTTCGTCAACAAATTCATCTACTGGTTCGGAATCGAGGACGCCCACCGCGGCGACCTGGTGGTTTTCTGGTATCCCGGCGATCAGACCAAGTCGTACATCAAGCGCGTGATCGGCGTCCCCGGCGACACAGTCTGGATCGACCACGGCGTCGTGTTCCTCGACGGCAAGCGGCTGGCCGAGGACTATGTGCCGGAGCGATACCGGGACAGCCTGTCCATGCCCGCCCGTACCGTCGAGCCCGACCACTACTTCGTCCTCGGCGACCATCGCAACTCCTCTAACGACAGCCGTAACTGGGGCCTGGTCCCCCGCAGTTGTATTTACGGCAAAGCCGTGTTCGTTTACTGGCCACTGGAACGCATCGGACCGGTGAGATAGAACGGACTCGAGGAACCGCGGCTTTAACTCGACACGAAATCAGGCGGACCTGCTTCTCGGTGTGACATTCTAGGTGGATGGTTCGAGCCCTGCGCACGTCTCTTCTGTGTCTCTCGTTGACGTGCGCAGCGTCCGCTTTCCAGGCCACAGGAGGGCTGTCCGGAAAGGTGGAGGACTCCGAAGGCAAGCCCATACCGGGCGCGCGTCTGACGTTGATTGGCGTCGAAGCGCCAGTCGTCCTTTACGCCATCACTTCCCGCGACGGAGCGTTTTTCTTTCCCTCGCTGATGCCGATGTCCTACGACCTCACCGTGCAGCCTCCACACCCCACCAACCGTTTCGCCGCCACCAGGCTCAAGGACATCCGGATTGCTCCCGCCACCGAGACCTCACTTGCGCCCATCATCATCGGGGGCGATGAGATTACAGTTGCGTGGGCCCCGCCGCAATCGCTTCAGACAGCCGGCGTCGCTGTCGCGCTCACAGCCGGCGACCGGCAGATGAACCAACTTCCCCTTCCGCGACGCGACCCGCTCTACCTCGCCCAGACGCTTCCCGGCGTCCAGAACAACGGCCGCGCGCCGCTGGGCATTTACGGCGAATCCGCCTCTCTTGCCAACTTCGCATACGACGGCATGAACGTAGGCCCCACCGGTCTCCGCCTGCGCACGGATCAAATCGGCGAGGCCACCACGGTCACCGGCTCCATCGAGGGCTGCGGCTGCTCCCAGATCGCCTTCAGCACACCCAGCGGCGGCCGCGCGTTTCACGGCGCTGTGTACTGGCTGGCCCTCCCGTCGCCAACGGCCGCGCAGTATTGGGCCGACAATAGCCGCAACACGCCGTCCGCCACCAGCCTCAATCAACTCGGGGCAAGCCTCGGCGGCCCGCTGAAGAAGGACCGCCTGTTCTTCTTCCTGAACTACGAAGCGGACCTCGACCGCTCCACCCTGACCCGCTCCGGAATCGTGCCCGCCGCGCCGCTCACCAGCCGCGATCCCCTGTTGCAGCAGGTCCTCGGGCTCATCCCCTCCGATCCATCCGGCGCCTACCGCGGCACGCAGAGCAATGGAAGCACCACCCAGATTGCCCTCGCGCGCCTCGACTACCTGCGCTCGGCGACGCACCGCTTCACCCTGACCTTCGCGGACCGCCGCGGCGCCACCGACGACCCCGCCGATTCCTCCGCCTTCGGCCCGAAGCCGACCACCACGATCGGCCTCTCCGCGCCCTTCTACTCCGCATCCTGGCGATGGTCTCCCACCGCGCGCCTGACTAACGAGGTGCGTGCCGCCGCCGATCTCGCCGACATCGACTTCCGCAACTCGTTACGCCGACGCTTCGGCTTCATCGCGATCCTGGACGACCCGGCAGTCGCGGTAAGCCAGCCCATGGCGGGCCTCGACCCCGAGCGCCGCGCCGACCATCAGTACGGCTACCAGGACAACCTTACCTGGATCGACGGCAAGCACATCCTCGAAGCCGGTCTCTGGGTCCAGCAATACCGGCTGAACTCCGATGGCTCCAACAACGGCCCGCTCGACTCGCTCACGGTCCCGCGCTACCTGGTCGACGATATCGCTCAGGGCACCGTCTCGCAGGTCGATCAGCGGTTCAACATCGCATCGCCGACATCCGGATACTCGAACGCCTCCCCGGCGCGGAGCAGGCTTTCCGCGAACATGATCTCGGGCTATCTGCACGACAACTGGAAGTTGCTGCCCTCCCTCACCATCAGCCTGGGGCTCCGCTACGACTACCTCTCGCGCCCCGACGAGCAGACCGGCGCCGCCATCATCCCCGTGCTCTCCGGAACGGCTTCCGACGCGGTCTACAATCAGAACCTGACCCTCGCCTTCGCCTCCCACGCGCAGCCGTTTTACCGAAAAGACTTTGACAACTACTCTCCCTATGTGGGCCTGGCGTGGAAGCCTTTCGCCAAACTGCCTCTCGTAGCGCGCGGCGGTTTCAACATCGCCTATCTGAACGACGACCTTCTGCCGAACCTGAGCATCTACGCGCTCCAGAACCCATTTCAGAGCTTCAACGTATCCACGGACCTGAGCGCGCCGCTGTCCGCAGCGCCCGCGACGCCCGCGCCCGTGCTGCCATCGAACCTGACACTGGCCTCGCTGCTCTCGTTCGCCAACAGCTACCACCAGGAGCCCGGACCGGTCTACGCCATCGATTGGAACATCCGCACGCCCAACGTCAAATACTGGAACGTCGGAGTGGAGTCCACGCTCAAGGGATTTCAAGTGGACCTGCGTTATATCGGCAATCGGCTCGAGGAAGGTCCGCGCTCCATCAACCGAAACCAGGTGATGATGTCCCCGGATTTTCTCGCGACGTTCCTGCAGGTTCAGGCCGACCTGAAGAGCGGCGCTCCCACCACCGGATTCCCCGGCCTGGTGGGCGGCGGACTTGGAGACCCCTACGCGCGATCCCTCATCCTGACCGGCCAAGCGGGCGAGCTGGCGCGCTGGTACCAAGGCCAGGGATACAACGCCGCCTTCAACTACAACTTCCTCGGGAATCCGCTGGCGCCGCAAGGCATCGATCTGTTGTCACAACTCGGCGTGTCGCGCTTCGACGCATTGCAGGTGACCGTCGCCCGCCATGCCGCGCGCGGCCTCGACCTCACCGCCAGCTACGTCTTTTCGAAAGTGCTGAGCACCCTGGACGATTACCGGCCCGGCGCCATCGATCCCTACCTCAACCTGCACAACCCCTCGCTCGAATGGGCGCCGTCGCCGTTTAATCTGACTCACGCCTTCAAGGCCGCCGCGATTTGGGACATCCCTGCCCCGCGCACCAGCCGGCTTCTCGGCGGCTGGAGTATCGCCGGCATCGTCATCGCCCAATCCGGCGCGCCATTTTCGTTGCTCTCCGGACTCGGCACCTTCGCCTCCATCGCGGATTCCGCCGAGAACACGGTGGCAACCTCCCTGACCGCCGGCCAGATCCGTCAATTCCTGGGAATCCGCAAGGGCTCCGGCGGAACCGTAAGCTACGTCAACGCACCGGCCGGCGTTTTTGCGGAGCCCGCGCCTGGAACGCTCGGCACCTTGCAGCGGCGCATGTTCACTGGCCCCGGCGCGTTCAACCTGAACCTGGGCCTGCGCAAGACCATCTCCCTGACTGACCGGTTGCGCGCCGAGTTCCGCGCCGAATCCATCAACCTCTTGAACAACGTGAACTGGCTGGTGGCCGACCAGACCTATCTGCCCGCCTCCTCGTCCTTCGACAACAACGTTACCCAATGGAACGCGCCCCGGACATTTCAGTTCTCGCTGCGCCTTCTGTTCTGAGCGATAACCTCGCGCCCGCTCCAGACGTCCAACGAGTAGCGGCGTTGTGCGAAGATCGGGCCAGAGGGGAATGGGATGAGCGCAGCAGTCCAGCCGTCGAATCTTGTCGGGCCCGGCAAACGAATGAAGCGCCGGCCGGAGCTCGACGCCCTCCGCGGCCTGATGCTGGTCTGGATGACGCTGACTCACCTCCCCACCATCGCCAGCGTTTTCACGAATCAGCCGCTCGGATTCGTGTCCGCCTCCGAGGGATTCATTTTCCTATCGGCGCTCTTCACCGGCAGCGTTTACTACGGGCTGGCCCAGCGTGAAGGCGACGCGGCCATGTACTGCAAGCTGGCATTACGGACGTTGCGGCTCTACGGCTACC
>DATNLV010000651.1:0-2301 GCA_035602665.1 Bryobacteraceae bacterium
ACGAACTGGAAGTCCTGGTGCGGATCGAAGTAGAAGATCAGCGGCAGGCAAGTCAGAAAGCCGATGAACGAGGCAATGTTCGCCCAGCGCTTGATCCACAGCGGCTGCGAGGAAGGGATCAGCAGCAGCACCAGCAGACCCGCCAGCGGCGTCAGAAGAACAACAGTTAGGATGTGGTCCATACAGGCGGCAGTTCCCTATCTTAACAGGCCGCATCCGTTGTGGGGCGGACGCCCTCGTCCGCAAGCCGGCCCCCTGGCCGGCCGCTTCTTCCCACCGGTCCCGGTCGGCTGGACCGCGCATCGCGAGCATAGCGAAACGGCGGACGCAGGCCGTAACGGCATAGGTTACACTCGGTGCTGACGGTCTCCGCCTGATCCTCGGCCGCCTGAACGCGCCGACGAGCGCGCGCGACATGAATCTGCCCGGCCTGGAACTCCACCACCTTCGCGGCCCCAGAAGAGGCACGTGGGCCGTCAAAGTCAGTGGCAACTATGGATCGCGTGGATTACGAGGACTACCACTGAGGTGACCAATGAAGATGCATAATCCGCCGCACCCGGGTGAGGTGCTCAAGGCGCTGTGTCTGAATCCCCTGGGCCTGACCGTCACGGAAGCCGCGCGCTCGCTCGGCGTCAGCCGCAAGACCCTGTCCAGCATCCTGAACGGGCGCGCCGGCATCAGCCCCGAGATGGCCGTCCGTCTCTCCATCGCTTTCGACACCAGCGCGGAAAGCTGGCTCAACCAGCAGCTTCAGTACGACCTCTGGCACGCGGAAAGAAACCGGACGCGGCTGCACGTTACGAGATTGTCCGCCGCCTGATCGAGTACTGCCTCGAAGGGACGCGGCGTCCCCCCTCTTGACATCTTCCCCTGTCCGTACTATACATAGTCCAGAAAGGCTCCTATGGAACCCTCCGCCAGTCCGGAACTCCTTCCCGGCACCCTCTACCTGCTCATCCTGCGAACCCTGAGAAGCGGCCCGCTGCACGGCTACGCCATCGCCAAACGCATCAAGGAGGCCTCGCGCGATGGCCTCGCCATCGAGGACGGCTCGCTCTATCCCGCGCTCAATCGCATGCTGGTGAAGGGATGGCTCGCCTCGGCCTGGGGCATCTCCGAGAACAATCGCAAGGCGCGCTTCTACCGCCTCACGCCCGAAGGCCGCGCGCAGCTCGAAAAGGAAGCGGGCGAGTTCGACCGCATGGTGCGCGCCATCAAGCTCGTCATGCGCACCGCCTGAAAGAGGAGGCTCGGCATGGGACTTTGGGGAGAAATCGCCCGCCGCTTCAGCTACCTCGGCCGCCGCTCGCAATTCGAGCGCGAGCTCGACGACGAAGTCCAGTTCCACATCGACTCGCGCGCCGACGAACTGGAACGGGAGGGCGTCCCCCGCGGCGAGGCCATCCTGCGCGCCCGCCGCGAATTCGGCTCCAGCCTGCGCGCCCGCGAGCAAACGCGCTCCGCCTGGCAGTTCCGCTGGTTCGAGGACCTCGGCTCGGACCTGCGCTACGCCGCCCGCGCCTTCCGCCGCAGCCCGTCCTTCGCGCTGACCGCGATCTGCTGCCTGGCCCTCGGAATCGGCGCCAACACCACCATCTTCAGCGTCGCCATGGAGGTCCTCTTCAGCCAGCCCTCCTGCCGCGATCCGCGCTCGCTGGCCCAGATCTCCATCGGCGGCGTCGACTGGATTCCGATGCCACAATACCGCTTCCTCCGCGACGCGCACATCTTCGAAGGAATCGCTGGAATCAACGTGCAGATGGTGACCCAGTGGAAGGACGGCGACGCATCCTACAAGCTGGCGGCGACGCGCCTGACCGAGGACTTCTTCCAGGTGACTGGCGTTCCGCTCGCCATGGGCCGCGGACTGCAGAAGGGCGACGTCGACGCGACGGTCCTCACCGACGGGTTCTGGAGGCGGCACCTGGGAGCGCAGCCGAACGTGATCGGCCGCAAACTGGTGCTCGATGGCCGGCTGTTCACGGTCGTGGGCGTGCTGCCGCGGGGACATCGCACCCTGGTCGGGTTCGGCTTCATGCCCGACCTGTTCGTGCTCACCGACCCGCTGGAGGTCATGATCTACGCGCGGCTGCCCGAGGGAATGAGCCGCCCGGCCGCCCGCGCGCGCCTCGAGTCCCTGTGCCAGGAAATGGACCGCGTCTACCCCGACCCGAATCACAAGTGGGCGAAAAGCGTCAGTGTCTCCGGCGTCGGCGGCATGGAACGGCTGCTGCACAACGGGTCCGGATCTTCCATGATGCCGGTGGCGGCGTTCTTCGGCATGTTGATGGTGGTGGT
>DATNLV010000576.1:0-7875 GCA_035602665.1 Bryobacteraceae bacterium
ACATAAGCCGGCACCACGTCGGCGGTCTTGAGCGAACCCGCGCTCGAGGCATAATCCCCGCGCTCGAGGATTTCGCGGATGGCCTGTATCTCGGCGCCGTAGACCGTGCCGTCCCCCGAGACGATCTTGAAGCCGTTGTACTCCGGCGGATTGTGGCTGCCGGTGATCATCACCGCGCCGGTCGCCTTCAGATGGAACACCGAATAGTACAGCACCGGCGTCGGCACCACGCCGATATCGGTCACCTCGCAGCCGCTCGCCACCAGGCCCCGCGCCATCGCGCTCGTCAGTCGAGGCGAGCTCAGCCGCGTGTCGCATCCCAGCGTCACATTCCTGCCTGAATGCCGGCCGAGATAGGTGCCGATAGCGCGGCCCAGATTCTCGATGTCCGCGTCCAGCAGCTCCACATCGGCGATACCACGAATGTCGTATTCACGAAAAATAGTAGGAATAAGCATCAACCGCAATTTACCACGGGGGGCGGGCTTCAGCCCGCGCGGGACTTCAGTCCCGCCATCGGTCCGCTAACAAACTTGTTTCCCCGTTCGATGAACCGAAGCGGCCGCGCCGCCCGATCCGTGAACCCCACCCGAGCCGTGGCCGCGATCTCGATCGCCGGTTCGCTCTTCAACCCGCGCACCGTAAGCACCCCCCGAGTCACATCCGCGCCGTACTGCCGCCGCGTGACCCCCAGCGCCAGTGTGAGTTTGCCCGGCCCCGACGCCAGGTCCTCGATGCGCCGCGCCGCCGGCCGCCTGCGCCGCATGGCCTCAATCCCCACCAGCGGCTCGATCGCCCGAATCAGAACGCAGCCGGGAGACCCGTCCGGCTCGGCCACCAGGTTCAGGCACTCGTACATGCCGTAGATGAGGTACACATACGCATGCCCCGGCGGCCCGAAGATCACGCGCGTCCGCGCCGTGAGCCCGTGCGAAGCGTGCGCCGCCAGATCCCCCATCCCCAGGTATGCCTCCGTCTCCACGATCCGCCCCGCCGCGCCCTCGTGCACCAGAATCTTCCCCACCAGGCCGCGCGCCACCGTCTCCGCGTCTCGGGCGTAGAACGACCGCGGCACAATGCGGCTCTCGCGCATCAGAGCGCTCCACGTCACTCGGTCCGCCCACTCCATCCTCTACACAATCCCCAGCCGGTGAAACACCGGCACCTTGGCGAAGTCCAGAATGAATGCGAAGACCGCCGCCGCCACCAGCGTTCCTCCCACCACCAATACCGGTAGAGCAGTCATGGCGATCCCGCACGTCGCCAGCGTCGAGGCGATCAGCACATCCGCAACAGACGACCCCACCAGCCACCGGCTTGGCGGAGACGACCCCATGCGCCCGCGTTCCCGATTCGTATAGGTCGTCGCCTGATTGCCGAACACGATCGCCACGAACGCCACGGTTCTTAGCGCCTCCGTTCCAAAATCCATGCGGTACTTGGCGATGGCCAGGACGCCGGTGCAAAAGACCAGCTCGCAAACTCCCATGAAGACCCCCGCGATCGTCAATCTGCCGATTCGCCAGGCATTGGGACTCGGAGACGGGCGAACGTTGTCCGTCGTCAGGGACATCCCCAGCAGATCGCCGGTGAGCATGATGATGACCATCAACATCGGAGTCAGGATCGCGTGCCCGGTCATCACCAGACCCACAGCCAGGAACAGCACCTGCACAGTTTTCTTGTTAATCGAGTTCAGCGCATAGGTCAGGATGCGCTGAAAGGTCACCCGGCCTTCCTTCACCGAAGCGACGATGCCGCCCAGGCCTGGCTTGGTCAGCACAATGCCCGCCGCCGACTTGGCGACATCGGTCGCCGTCGACACCGCGATGCCCATCTGCGCCTGGCGCAGCGCCGGCGCGTCGTTGGCGCCGTCGCCACACATCCCAACGGTGTGGCCGCTCTTCTGGAACGCCTTGACCAGGTCGTACTTCCCCTCCGGGAGCACACCCGCGAAGACCGCGAACTGCTCCGGGCGCACGCCGTCGGGGATGGGCCCGGGCGGCGAGACCGCTCCAGTAAGTCCCACCGCGCGCGCCACCGTCCCCGCCGTCGCCGCGGCATCGCCCGTCACCATTACGGTGCGAACTCCCAACACCCGCAACTCCGCCAGGAGCGCCGCCGAATCTTCCCGGGGCGGATCGCTGAGCGCGATGAGTCCCGCAAGTTTCATCTCCTCCGCCGGACCCACCGCGACCGCCAGCACGCGAAAGCCCTGGGCCTCGAGTTCGTTCGCCGCCGTGAGCGCGTCCGGCATCGATGGCGCCAGACCCGCAACCGCTTCAAAGGCTCCCTTCACGGCGCGCACCGAGGCGCCGCTCGCTTCGACAGCCGTGGCCTCGGACATCTTCGTGGCGGGATCGAAAGGCACGAATTGGCGCAGTTTCGGCAGATCGGAGGCGGCGGCCTGCGCGGCGGCGGAGCGAATGGCCGCGTCCACGGGATCCTGCCCGCCGTCCGAGCTGGCCAGCGCGGCCATCCCCAGAACGTGCGCGTCGTCGAAGCCCGGCATGGGGCGTACGGCCGTCACCTTCAGCTCATTTCGCGTCAGCGTGCCGGTCTTGTCCGCGCACAGGACTTCGATGCTGGCCGCTTCATCCACGGCCGAGAGCCGCGTTGGAAGGACGCCCAGATGCGCCAGAGCCCGCGCGCCAACCGCCGCCGCCAGCGTGAAGGTGGCGGGCAGCGCCACCGGGATCGACGCCAGAATCGCGGTCAGCACCAGCGGAATGATCTCACCAGGCGGCAGCTTGAGAGCATAGGCATACCCCACCATCGCCACGATAAGGACGCCGTTGAACATGGCGAGATTGCGCACCACCCGCAGCACGGCCTTCTGTTGGGAGCTTTCGACATGCGCGGTGCGAACCAGCTCCGCCGTGCGTCCGAACTTCGTGTGCGTTCCGGTCGCCGTCACCTCCGCAACCGCTTCGCCGCGCCGCACCAGCGCCCCCGCATAGGTCTCGAATGCGGCGCCGGCTTCGATCGGAACGGATTCGCCGGTGAGCATGGACTGATCGAGCAGGACCCCGCCTTCGATCAAACGCACGTCGGCGGGGACCACGGCCCCGAGCGATAGCTTCACCCTATCGCCAGGCACGAGGCCTGCGGCAGGCACGGTCGCCCAAATCCCATCGCGACAGACCGCCGCGTTCAACGCGAGGCGCGACTTCAGCGCGGCAAGCGTGGCTTGCGCCCGCCCTTCCTGGAGGAACCCGAGAGCGGCGTTGAAGGCCACGAGACCTGCGATAATCGCCGCCTCGACGTACTTGCCCAGGACAACCTCGAGAACGATCGCCGCCTCGAGCATCCATGGCACCGGCGCCCACAACTTGGCCAGCGCCCGGCCTAGCGGATGTAGCGCGGTGTCCGGTACTGCGTTGGGACCGAACTTCTCGAGCCGTACGCGCGCTTCGTCGCTGGTGAGGCCGGAGGCCATACGGAGCGCTACTTCGCCAGCAGCTTGCGGATCGATTCCAGCTCCCGCCGCCGCTTCGCCGTGGTCCTGGGGTACGCCAGCTTCAGGTCCCCGAGCGTGTCGAGGACAACCCGGGAGACAATCAACCGCGCATTCTCCTTATCGTCCGCCGGAACCACGTACCAGGGCGCGTGGTGGGTGCTGGTCGCAGTCAGGCAGGCCTCGTACGCCTTGGCGTACTGCTTCCAGTACTTCCTCTCCTGAACGTCCGCCAGGCTGAATTTCCAGTTCTTCTCCGCGTCGTCGATCCGGGCGAGGAGCCGCTTTCGCTGTTCTTCCTGCGAGAGGTGGAGGAAGAACTTGATGATGCGGGTTCCGTTGCGGTAGAGGTGCCTCTCCGAGTCCACGAGGGAGCGATAGCGCTCCTCCCAGATGGTTTTCTCGTCGCGCAATTCTTCGGAGAGCCCCTGGCTGCGCAGGATCTCGGGATGCACCCGCACCACCAGCACTTCCTCGTAGTAGGAGCGGTTGAATACGCCGATCTGCCCGCGGCCGGGAAGCCGCAGTGTGGTGCGCCAGAGAAAGTCGTGCTCCAACTCCTCGGCGCTCGGCTGCTTGAAGCTCGAAACCTGGCAGCCTTGCGGATTGACGCCGGATAGGACGTGCCGGATCATGCCGTCCTTGCCCGCTGCGTCCATGCCCTGAAAGATCAGCAGCAGCGCGTAGCGGTTCGATGCGTTGAAAAGCTGTTGCAGCGCGCTCAGCTTCTCCACGTGTTCCCGCAGCAGCTCCTGGTAGCGTTCCTTGGAGTGGAAAACCGGCTTCACCGTGGTCGGCCAATCGCCGAGGTCGACCTTGGCTCCCGGCCGTACGCGAAAGTCTTTTGGATGGATTTTCATTATCGGGATGATCCGCAAACCGGGGACTGGACAGGACTGGACCGGATTTCGCCGTTCTTGCGAAATCCGTGCCTGTCCCAAGGTTTGCTCTCGGACAATCTTGTGGCCCGCGATTTGCGCTGCACTACCTTAGTCCTGGTTCAGGTATTCCTCGGGCACATCGTCCTCTGGTACCTCCCTGGTGTGGACCTCGGCCACGTCCGGGTCGGGTGCATCTTCCACGCCTTCGATCACTCCGGCCTCGAAGGCCTGCCCCTCCTCCGCCAGTTCCTCCACGCTCTGGGAGCCCGCCTCCGCTGCATCCGCCAATCCCTGCGTGTCCCCGGACTGCCCGCCTGATTCCGCGCCTGTCCCTTCTTCTTGAGTGCCCTCGTCGTCTGGCTTCATGCGATCACAATAGCAGGTGCCGCCAACCCCTGCACCCGGACCGGCCGCTGGCCTCGGAGCACCTTACTAAACATTAATAAAACCCCCGCATCCCATTCCGTTTGCTCATCATAGGATGAAAAACGGTCTTAAGGTCTTTTTTTTAATGCGCTACGTGTCAAACTGGACTACTCTGAACAAAAGGCCATCATGCACAAGCTCATGCTCCTAAGGCCGACGACCCTGCTTTCGGTCGCGGCGGTACTGCTGGCGATGTCAGTCGCCGCCCACGCGGACACCATCAACATCTTCAGTACGGGCTCCGGCGTTTCGTTTCCGGGCGCCGACCCCAACTATATCTTTACCTACGTCGCGTCCAATCCGGGGATCAACCCAGGGGTCCTGGCCACCGGTACCGCCGCGTCCGTGCTCGATCCCACCATATGGCCGCTCGCCGGCATCAATGAGCAATGGAGCGCCACGCCCGCGGGCTCTAAGTGGATCGGGCCGACGGAGGCGTTCTTCGACGGATACCTCACCGCCACGCCCAACGTGTACTACGTCTACCAGCAGACCTTCAACATCCAGAGCGGCATCGACCTGTCGACGGTACTGCTCACGGGCGCCATTACGTCGGACAACTGCCCCACCACCGTGGCTGTCAACGGCAACGGACCCACCGCTGGCAGCGGGGCGCTCATGCCCACCACCTGCACCACCCTGGGCAACTCCTACAGCGTGATTCATACCTTCGAGTTGGGCGGCATCAACGCAAATTTCGGATCCACGGCCGGCCTCGATTACTACGCCAATGTGACGTTTCACCCGGGTCTCAACACCATTCAGTTCATCGTCTACAACGACACCACCCTCACGCCCAATCCCACCGGACTGGCCGTCTCCCTGTCCGGAACCGGTACGCCGTACACCATCCCGGAGCCTTCGAGCGCCGGCCTGGTGATCGCCGGAACTGCCCTCGTCGCCTGGCTGCGCCGCCGCGGCTTGCGGCATTCCGCCTAAGCCCCGTTCACTCGGCACCACGCAGCGATTTTGTCGGCTCCTTGCTCCGGCCCGCTCTTGCCTCGGCTGCCCCGGCACAGCCATCATCTCCCCAGCGCGATCGGCGCTCCGAATCACGAGGCCACGCCACCTCCGGCCCGGTGACTACGTGGTGCGCGCCTTCGACGGGTCTCCCATCGTTGAGACTTCTACCGTCACGGCGTGATCGAATCGTGCGGTTTCGTCTGGTGAGGGCGCCTGGAACACGTCCGCCCAGTCGAGGAGCTGCTCCCGTGAGATCGGTGGATTCTCCATACGCCGGCGTTCGATCCGGTGGACAAGGACATCAACCGGAGCGGAGATATAGTGCAACTCGACAGTTGCCCCAAGCTCGCGCGCCCGCAGCCGCAAGGCGTCGCGCTCCGGCCTTGCCCAGGTGCCCCATTCGATGATTACGGTCTCGCGGTGGGTGAGCAGTTGCTGAGCGAATTCCCACTGCAGGTTCTCTATCTTCTGGCGCCTGGCTTCATCCCAAAGGTCGAGGGAAAGCGCATCCATCCATTCATCGGGACAGAAACGAACGGCCGCGAGCCTGGCTTCAAGCTGCCTGGCATGCGTCGTCTTGCCCGAACCGGGCAAGCCGCATACGATGATTAATCTTCCGCCAGTGGCGATTCTCATCGCTGCGGCGGTGCCGTCTCCCCGCTCAGGCCGCCGTGCATCTCATCGTGTGGCCCGGCGGTGTATTGATCGAGCTTCTTCTTCTGTTCGTCGCTCAGCAACGCGCGGATCTTCTGGTTAGCCTGCTGGCGTTGCGGCCTCACCTTGGCCAGGCGCTCTTCGCGCGACAGCCGTTCGTCCCGCATGAGTTTCTCCGTGGCGTCATCCAGTTTCTGCAGAATGGGTCTCACCTTCGCCCGCTGAGTGACGGTCAGATCAAGCTTCTCGGTGAGCACCTTCAGTTGCTCTTCGACAGTCGGCATGCCGCCGCCCTCCGTGCCACCCTGGGAAGAGGCGAAGATCAACAACGTCCCAATCGCCAGTGAACAAATCCGATTCATCGCGTTCTCCTTTGCCCTATGATTAGCAATGTAGCGGTCGAATGCTGTCGAGTCGAGCACTATCTATGAAGACGACGGCGTTGCTGAACAAAGGGGCGGGCGATGTCCAATAATGACCGCGCCACCTCGCCGACGAAGCTTGTGCAGCGTAGGCAACCCGCGAGCGGACGGCGGAAGCCAGACCGGCGCATCGAGCGTACACGCAACCGGCTGGGCAATGCACTGATCGCGTTGATTCAGGAGAAGCCCATCGACGAGGTGACGGTGCGGGAGGTGCTGCGCCGCGCCGGCGTGGGCCGCTCCACGTTCTATGTCCACTACCGCGATAAGGATGACCTGTTCCTGAGCGAGCTGGAGCAGGGCCTGGAGATGTGGAGCACGACGCTCAGCCGGCAGCAGGAGAGTTCGAATCGAGTCGCGCCCGTGGCCGAGTTCTTCGCGCACGTCGCCTCGGCGAAGCGGCTCTATCGTGCCCTGGTCGACTCCGGCCGGATCGAAGCATTCTTCGAGCTGGCGCAAGGCTACTTCGCGCGCGGGATCGAACAACGCATCAAGCAATCGACAGACCTCCGTAACCCGCATCGACACGAATTGACCGCCTGTTCCAATGCCTTCGCGGGCGGTCTGCTGTCGCTCCTGCGCTGGTGGCTCGATCGCGGCGCGAAAGAATCCCCGCGGGCCATGGACGAGCTTTTCCACCGCATGGTCTGGAGGGGACTCCAATAGCAGGGTCACACCCCCGCATACAATTTCTTTCCGCCCATTCTCAACCACTTGCCCCGTCCATCCCCTGCTGGGCCAGTCCACCGGCGTTATGCTCCCACCGGAGGCCAGCGTCCGTCATGGTAGCCGCAGCCCAATTAAATGCGAAGGCCGGCAAAAATCCGCGTGGCCAAGTTCGTCACTTTTCGTCGTTTTCGCCACCCGACAGCACGCCCCGCTCCGCGCGAAAAGGCGAAAAGCAAAGAAATTTCACCATGAACCCAACCCTGGCCTGAGCCCCTAAAATGAGACAGCGAGAGATTCGACACTTTTCATCAAACGGAGAGTGTTATGGCGAAGAAAAGTAGAACCAATCGGCGGTATCCAGTCGGGTTCAAGCAGCTGGCTGTGGGGCGGATGAAGGCTGGGG
>DATNLV010000596.1:0-3076 GCA_035602665.1 Bryobacteraceae bacterium
CGAGAGGCCCGAGCCATTTTTCGCGCCGCGCTCCAGGCTGCCGATCCTGTCGCGGCCGTGCGGCGCCACTTGCGCCTCATCGGCGAAACGCTGGTGGCCGGCGGGCGGCAGTACCCCTTGCGCTCGTTCGACCGCGTCTGGGTGGTGGGGGCCGGCAAGGCGAGCGCGGCCATGGCCTCGGCCGTCGAGGGGCTGCTCGGCAAGCGCATCGCCGGCGGACTGGTCAACGTCAAATACGGCCACGGCGCGCGCCTGCGGCGCATCGAAGTCAACGAGTGCGGCCATCCGCTGCCCGACGAGCAAGGCGTCCGAGGCGCCACACGCATCGCCGGGATCGTGGAGCAGGCGGGCCGTCGCGACCTGATCCTCTGCCTGATCTCGGGAGGCGCTTCCGCCCTGCTGCCGCTGCCCGCGCCGCCGATCACGCTCGAAGAGAAACAGGCCGTCACCCAGATGCTGCTTCGCTCGGGCGCTAGTATCCACGAGATGAACGCGGTGCGCAAGCACCTGTCGGCCATCAAGGGCGGCCAACTGGCGAGGCTGGCCCGGCCCGCCAAGGTGATCTCGCTGCTACTTTCCGACGTGGTGGGCGATCAACTGGATGTGATCGGCTCTGGGCCCACGGCGCCCGACCCATCCACCTTCGCGGACGCCCGGTCCGTCCTTGAGAAGTATGGCCTGAGCAAAAACGTGCCCGCTTCGGTGCGGCATCGGATCGCGGCGGGCGTGCGCGGAAGCCTTCCCGAAACGCCCAAGGCGGCCGACCCGGCCTTTCGCCGCGCCCGCAATTTCATCGTGGGCAGCAACCGCCTCGCGATAGACGCGGCGGAGGCCAAAGCGCGCCAACTCGGATACGAGCCGGTGGTCCTTTCGACCACCATGACGGGAGAAGCGCGGGAGGTGGCGCGGGTTCACGCGGCCATCGCGCGCGAGGTGGCCGCTTCCGGCCGCCCGGCCAAGCGCCCGGCCTGCCTCATCTCCGGCGGCGAGACTACGGTCACGCTTCGCGGCAGCGGTGTGGGAGGACGCAACCAGGAGTTCGTGCTGGCCGCGGCTGTCGACCTGGCGGGCTCGCCGGGGATGGTGGTCCTGAGCGGGGGCACCGACGGCACCGACGGTCCGACCGACGCCGCGGGCGCCATCGCCGACGGCTCAACCGTCGCCGCGGCCGCCGCCAAAGGCCTGGACGCGCAACGGTTCCTGGACGAGAACGACTCGTACCATTTCTTCGAAGCGGCCGGCGGCCTGCTCATGACCGGGCCCACGCGAACCAATGTGATGGACGTGCGGCTGGTGCTGGTTGTGTAACATATGCGCATGAAGCGAACGCATCTTTTGGTCGACCCGGACTTGCTCGCTGAGGCCCGGCGCATTCTCGGCACGAGAACCGATTCGGCGACCATCAACCTTGCCCTGCGGACGCGTCAGGAAGGTCCAGAGCTTGGCGCGGTTCTTCGGGAAGGGGCTCTGGCGCGGCAGTCTGTCCGCAATGCGGGAAGACTGCGCACATAAGGCACAGGTCTTGGATCCGCGTTGAGCGATGCTTATCAGATCCCAGCCCCGCTCTGATAGAAGCCAGCTTTCGCTAAAATCAAATCTCGAATCCCGTCGCCGTAAGCCCGGCCGAGCAAGACGAACTCCGACTTCCGGCCTCGCGTGAGTCCGAGCGACAGGATGCCGGAGTGAAAAATCGGTCCCATGCCCCACTTCGTCCTCCCGGCGAAGTCGACAGACGTGATTGCGCTAAACGGAATCAGAAACGTGTCCGGCCCGTGCATCAGGTCGTTGAACACAGCGGAGCCGGGCGTCATCTCAGGATCGTCGAGGAGTCCCTCGGCTGGCTTGTAGAACTCGGGGACGCTCGTAGTCACCGGGCCGCTGAACTTCCAACCTTGCAGTCCTTCGTCTGTGACGAATACCAACAAGGAGCGGTTGAGTATTAGTGCAAAGTACTCCATCGCGACGAAGCCCGCGTGCAGATGGCCGAGCGAGGAGTTACCGGCCAGATTCATCCCACCATGATCGCCCAGGAGCAAAAGAGCTGGCTAGAATGAAAACAGCGCCCCTCAGAAGGAGGCCCCCCATGCCAGCCAACGCACAACCTGCAAAGGCGTTCGACGTCGGCGCCGCGCTGCTGAACAGCTTCGCGACCAACGACCGCATCAACCATTACCTCGTCCGCAACCTGGCCGCTGAAGTCTGGAAAATGGAACCGCCCGGGGGAAAGGGCCGGAGTATTTCGGCCATCTTCGCGCACATGCACAACGTGCGCCGGATGTGGCTGAAGCCCGTCGGATACCAAGGCGCCATGCCCGACAAGCTGGAAAAGGACGCCTCCCAGGAGCAGGCCATCGCCGCCCTTGAGAGCAGTTCAGCGGCCTTGAGCACCGTGATCGCAGCGGCCCTCGCCGGCGACGGCCGCGTCAAGGGATTCAAGCCGGATGTCGCGGGATTCCTTGGCTACCTGATCGCGCACGACGCGCACCATCGCGGACAGGCCTCCATGCTGGCGCGCCAGTTGGGTTTCCCGCTTGCGAAGAGCGCCACCTTCGGCATGTGGGAATGGGGCGTCCGCTAGCACCATGGCGATCACCCTCGACGACCTGCGGCGCTTCGCCGTCGCCCGCAGCCTCTTCGCGCCCACCACGCTGAAGCGCGCCCTCGACCGGCTGGGCTTCGTGCAGGCCGACCCGATCCGCGCGCCGGCCAGCGCCCAGGACCTGATGTTGCGGCATCGCGTCAAGGACTACCGCGCCGGCGACCTCGAACGGCGCTATGCGAAGCTCGGCATCGCGGAAGATTTTTTCATCAACTATGGCTTCGTGACCAGTTCCCTGCAGGCGCTGATGCATCCGCGCTCGGAGGCCGGCGTGCCGGCAGACGGCTGTCTGCACTGGCCAGCCGCGCGCCGGAAACGGGCCGAGCTCCTGCTCGAATTCGTGCGCGAGCGCGGTTCGGTGCACCCGCGCGAAGTGGACGCGTATTTCTCGCATGGGAGGGTGACGAACTACTGGGGCGGGTCGTCGAATGCCACCACGCATCTGCTCGACGCCATGCATTACCGCGGCCTCCTGCG
>DATNLV010000598.1:0-8587 GCA_035602665.1 Bryobacteraceae bacterium
GCCGGCCGCCGGTCCGGCCGCCGCGACGGACTTGGAGAAAATCGCGGCCGCCACCAAGACCAGAACGAACGTGCCGATGATCTCGCTCCCGAGGTTCGCCATCGGCTTGCGGATCGCGGGCGCGGTGCAGAAGCAGGCGCGTTTGGCGTCGGCGTCGGGCGTTTCGCGCCAGTGCGGCAGGTAGTGAAGCCAGACCAGGCCCGCCCCGACGAAGGCTCCCGCCATTTGCGCGGCGGTATACCAGCCCAGCTTGGCGAAATTCCCCGAGACGATCGCGGCTCCGAGCGTCACGGCCGGGTTCAGGTGGCCCTCGCCGCCGAAGGCGATCGCGACAAACACGCCCGTCATCACCGCCAGCCCCCACCCGGTGGCAATCACCATCCACCCGGCGCCTTCGCCTTTGGATTTTTTGAGCAGGACATTGGCAACCACACCGTTCCCCAAGAGGATGAGCACCATGGTGCCGAGGAACTCTCCGAGCACTCCCTTTTCCATTTAGTCCTCCAGCCAGTCGAACGAGCGTGTGACTGCCTTCTTCCAGAAGCCGTACATGCGTTCCCGCTTGTCGGCATCCATTTGCGGCTGCCAGGTGCGGTCCACCGACCATTGCGCGCGCAGGTCCTCGATGCCGGCGTAGAAACCGGTGGCCAGGCCGGCCGCGTAGGCGGCTCCCAAAGCCGTGGTCTCCTTCACCGCCGGACGCACCACGGGGCGGTTGAGAATATCGGCCTGGAACTGCATCAGGAATTCGTTCTCCACCATGCCGCCGTCGGTGCGCAGGACGGCCAGGGGAACGCCGGAGTCCTTCTCCATGGCCTCCACAACGTCGCGGGTCTGGAATGCCGTGGCTTCGAGCACCGCGCGCGCCAGGTGATTCTTGTTGGAATAGCGGGTCAGCCCCACGATCACCCCGCGCGCGTTGTGTTTCCAGTAGGGCGCGTACAATCCCGAGAAGGCCGGGACGAAGTAGACGCCGCCGTTGTCGTCCACCATGCGGGCGAGGGCTTCGATTTCCGGACTCTTGGTGATGAGGCCGAAATTGTCGCGGATCCACTGCACCAGCGCGCCGGTGATGGCCACGCTTCCCTCGAGCGCGTAGTGGGCCGGCCCTCCCTTGCGTTGGTACGCCACCGTGGTCACCAGGCCGTGGCGGGACTGCACGATGTTGTGCCCGGTGTTCATCAACAGGAAACAGCCGGTGCCGTAAGTGTTCTTGGCCTCACCCGCTTCGAAGCAGGTCTGGCCTACCAGGGCCGCCTGCTGGTCGCCCAGGATTCCGGCCACTGGAACGCCGGCGATGGCGTCGAGCGTCGCGCCTCCGTAGACCTCGCTGCTGGAGCGGATCTGCGGCAGGATCTGCCAGGGGATCCCGAAGGCGGTGAGCAACTCGGGGTCCCAGTCGAGTGTGCGGAGATCCATCAACTGGGTGCGGCTGGCGTTGGTCACGTCGGTGATGTGCAGGCCGGTGAGGTGCCACAGCAGGAAGGTATCGATATTGCCGAAGTGCAGGTCGCCGGCTTCGGCCTGCTGGCGCGCGCCGGGGACATGGTCCAGCAGCCAGCGGATTTTGAGCGCGCTGAAATAGGTGGCCAGCGGGAGGCCGGTTTTGGCACGGAAGCGGTCGGGACCGCCGTCGCGCGAGAATTCGGGAATGTAGTCGGCGACGCGCGTATCCTGCCAGACGATGGCGTTGGCCAGCGGCCGGCCGGTCTTGCGATTCCAGAGCAGAGTGGTTTCGCGCTGGTTGGTGATGCCGATGGCGGCGAGGTCGGGGGGCCGCAGGTTGCGCTGCGACATGGCCTCGGCGATCACTTCCCGGGTGCGGAGCCAGATTTCTTCCGGATCGTGCTCGACCCAACCGGGCTGGGGGTAGATCTGCTGGTGCTCCCTCTGCGCGCTGGCAACGATTCGGCCGGCGCGGTCGAAGACCAGAAAGCGGGTGCTGGTGGTGCCTTGATCGATCGCTCCAATGAAGTCCGGCATGCGTCCTTAGCTTAGCTCGAAAGGCGGCGGGAGAGGCCGTGGGCATAGTCTCGACAGCGCGCACAGAACCGAGTAAAATAGGAGCAGAATAAGAGGATGTGCGAGTATGGCTAGAATTCAGCCTGTTTTGACGCCGACCGAACTGGCGCTGGTTGACCAGATGGCCGAGTTGACGGGATCGAAGCGAACTGAAGTAATCAAAAACGCCCTGTCGGTCTATCACTGGTTCGTGCGGCAGGCACTCACCGGAAGTAGCGTCGTGGCGCGCAAGCCAAGCGGGGAAGAGGTCGCCATCGAGACCCCGGAACTGGCGGTTCTGGAAGGCAAGGGCAATCGCCTCAGCCCCGAGGAATTGGGCTCGCTGGCGAAGCGGTTGGCGACAGCGGCGAATCCGGTCGAGGCAGCGCGGATCAAGGAACGCCTCACTCGCGGCTTCTACGGAATCTAGGGTCCTGCCATGCCGAGAGTCCGACGCCACAACGTTCCCCCCGCGCTGTTTCAGCACCTGCTCGACCGCATCCACAGCCGAAAGATTACCGCTTCTCAGCTAGGATTGCTGGCCAGGTGGCTTGACGGGGAGCCCGAGGTGCCTGAGGGTCCTTGGTACAAGGAATTCTCCGGCATGACAGTCTGCGGCGAAGGTGAGTTGGTCAAGACCTTCCTGCTTCCCGGTCAGGCGGCGAAGGGCAGGCGCGTTTCGTGAGGTTGGTAGAGCCGGGCTGAACCGAGGGCGGCGGAGCCGACCGCCGTTGTACACTTCCTTGGTGGCGCGATCCCCGAGAAGTTTTAGCGGCAAGATGACGAGACGGAACGTGAGGATTGGAGTCGGGCTCTTTGCCATTGCGTTTGTGGCGAAGGGATTCCTCGTCCAGGCGAACGAGTTTTGGGATGTACGGAATCCGGCCCGGGACGTTCTCGTGGTCCAGAACATTGAGAAAATCTATCGACCATTTAGGCAAGACAACTTGATTGGCGCCAGCACCGTTCTCAGCAAGAGCATATCGGTTGGCGTGCTGCCGGAGGTTGCTAATGCGGCCAAGGTCGGAGATCAAGTGCCAATCGTCGTCGGTAGGGGCCTGTTAGGCAAGAGTTGGGTCAACACCGAGGCGGACTTCAAGACCATCGACAGGACCTTTAGAGTCATTTACGTGTGCGTCTTTCTGGTGTTGCAGGCCGTCTGAGTCTGCGCACCCGGCCTGGCCCACTTTGCGCATCTAATTTGGCCCACCCTCCGGGGTTGCTGCTTCCGGCTCAAACCGCAGTGTAGCCGGTTTTGATTTGCGCTGCGCTTGGATCAGTTTCGCCGCCGACCAGCGGGAGGCGCCGTGCGCTCGATCATCGTTTTGGTTTTTCCTTCTAAGGAAGATTTTGGTTTGAAGCCTGACCTGCGTGCGCGTCTACGCCGCCGACCAACGGAAGGCGCGCGCCGTCCGCCGCTTTCAAGAGGCTCTCTTCTTTTCCCTCCCTTCCACCGTGCGCCGGAATCGGTAAGACTCCGTGCCGGTTTCGATAATGTGCGCGCGGTCCGTCACGCGGTCCAGCAGCGCCTTGCACAGGCGCGGGTTCGGAAACACACTGATCCATTCCGAAAAAGGCAGGTTGGTCGTCAGAATCAATGCCGCCTTCTCGGCGCGCTCCGCGATCACCTGAAACAGAAACTCCGCTCCGATTTCCGCCAGCGGCACATAGCCCACCTCGTCCAGAGCGATCAACTCGTATTTCATCCACCTCGTCAGCACCCGTTTCACATGGTTGTGCTGCTGCGCTTCCACCAACTCGTTCACCAGATTCGATGCTGTCCTGAAGCGCACCCGCCGTTTCTGCCGGCAGGCCGCCACACACAGGCCGGTCGCCAGACGCGTCTTGCCGGTGCCGCATTCTCCGATCAGCACCACCGGTTCGGCCCGCTCGATATATCCTCCTTCGGCCAGGCTGCGGATCTTCGCCGCGTTGATCTGTGGCGCCTTCTGAAAGTCGAACTCTTCCAGAGTTTTCATCCGCGGCAGATAGGCTCCTTGCAGCCGGTTGCGAATGGCGTGCCGATCGCGCTCCTCCATCTCCATGGCCAGCAGCGCTTCCAGATATCCGATGTGGCTCCGTTTCTCGCGCACCGCCTGTTCCGCCAGGGGCACGAAGTTCGCGCCGATCACCGGCACTCGCACCACTTTGCAATACTGCCGAACGCTCGCTTGCTGCAGCGCCGCCGTCTCCTGGCTCATTGCACCACCTCCGCATCGGCGCCGCTCAACAACAGGTCGTATTCGGTCAGCGCCGGCATCGGCCGCTCAAACTGCGCCAGATCCTCTTTTAGCGCCAACTCGTAGCGCCGCCGCTCGACCGGGTCCGGCATGTTCAGCAGGTACAGAACCGAGCCCGCGTCCGCCGAGCCCAATCGCAAAGCCTCGTCCACCGCCTTCTGCAACTTCTCCCAGCCCGCGGTCTGTCCGGCGCGGATCAGCGTGATCATCTCTCGAGTCCCACCGCTCACGCCGTGTCGCTCTTCCAGCCGCTTCCACATCCGGTCCAGGTTCTCGGTCCACCGCCCCGCGTCGCGCCACTGCGCCAGTGGCGTCGATCCCGCCATCGCGCCCGGCTTCTTTTCCAGCACGTCCAGGTAATGCTCCAGGTTCAACACCTGCCGATAGCGCCCGTAACAGCGCTCATGCCGCGCCACGCACTCCCGGTCTTTCCATACCGCCACCACGCTCGGCCACAGCTTCACCATCACGCGCACTCCCGCCGCGCACGGCGTCGAGTAGCTGTTGGTTTTCACCTTGACGCATCCTTTGCCATCCACCTGCGGAAAACTCGTCTCTTCCAACTCGAAGCCTTCCTCCACCAGCGGCCGCAGATGCGCCCGCTCCTGCTCCCATGCCTCTTCGATCGCCGCCGTCCGCCCCGCTATCGTGTGTCCCCGCATCTCCACGCAGCCTTGCCGCAGCGCAACGTTCAACGCTTCCAGATCCGCCGCCTCCGGCAGCGGCACCAGCCAGTTCCGCCGATACCATCCGCCTTCCCCTTCCACTCCGCCTTTTTCATTCCCGCACCCCGGTGTGCAATAGCTCCCCTCGAATCCCCAGTGCGAACGGAACCCGTGCCAGCGCTCCGTCTCGATCCGCTGCCGCCCGCGCAGAATCTTCTTCACCGCGCTCCCCAGGTTGTCGTACCGAAGCTTGGCGAACACTCCTCCGAAGTAGTGGAACGCCTGCTCGTGTCCCTCCAGAAACGCCTGCTGCGTCGCGTGCCGATAGGCGCAGTGAAATCCCGCCCCGCTGTACATGCTCCGCAGCGCGAACATCTGCACCTTCTGTTTCACCCCGCCCAGCACCGCCCAGGCCTCGAACCAATCCACCTGCGCTTCCACGCCCGGCTGGTAGCTTTGCGGTACGAACACTTCGCGCCCCTTCAGCCCCAGCTCCTGCTTCTTGCGCGCCATGTACCGCCGCACGCTCGACGAGCTGACGCCGTGTTCGGGAAACTCCTTCTTGATGCGTTGATAAATCCGCTCGGCTGTGTGCCGCTGCTTTCGCGGCGCCTGCCGGTCGCGCTCCAGAATCTCGTCGATGAACGGCTTCAGCTCGTCCATCTTCGGCTGCTTGCGCACGCCCTTCTTTCGCTCCGGCGGAATCGCGTTCGCCAGTGCCTGCCGCACCATCCGGCGGTGGATTCCGTGCTTGCGCGCCAGGCCCGCGACCGATTCTCCATCCGCGTGGGCGCGCCGAATCTGCTCGAACATCTCCATCTTGGCTCTCCTCTCCATTCCTGAAGCCTGCCAAAACAGGCCCCAGGAGGCTATCGGAGGTGGGCCAAATGAGATGCGCAAACTCAGCCGTCCTCTTCAAGCTCATTCTCAAGCAACTGAGAGCAACTAGCAGGCCGGTGTGGACCTTTTATGCCTGCGCTTTCATCGTAGGGGTTATTTGGTTCTACCTGGCGTGAATGTGACCACCTGGAGCAGTCGAGAGCCCGTAAGGGCGACGGAGTCTCACCCACGCGGACGGACCGCAGCCGCAGCCAATCGTTTTGGGTTACGCGCACCGCTACGGGCGGTGGATCTCCACCTGCGCGGGGTCCACGGCGTAGCCTTCGTCGTTGGCGGCGGCTACGGCGGAGGAGCGGATCGCGGCTTCTTCGGCGCCGCCCAGATTTCTTCCGGATCGTGCTCGACCCATCCCTCCCACCGCTCTGGCTTTCTGGTAGTATGGAGTTATGGCGATGCGGAAAATGACCTTCAGCGTACCCGAGTCATTGGCTGTGCAGTTTCTGCGAAGGGTTGCCTCACGCGACCGTTCGCGTTTCGTAAGTGAGGCGCTGGCTGCGCGCCTGGAAGAGCGGGACGCTGCGTTGATCCGAGCCTGCGAGATTGCGAATCAGGACCTGGACGTGGCCGAAATCGAGAAAGAGTTTGACGGAATCCGCGACGAAATGGCAGAGCCGTGGAAGTGATCCCGGAGCGCGGGGATATCTGGTGGGTAGTGCTGGATCCGACGCTCGGCTCGGAAATTCGCAAGACACGGCCCTGCGTTGTGATTTCGGTGAAGGTCCTAAACGAAAAACGAAGAACGGTGATCGTTGTCCCGCTGTCGAGTTCGCCGAAGGCCAGCCCGCCAATCCTGATCCCGATCTCCTGTGATGGGCACCCTGCTGTGGCCGTGACTGACCAGATCCGAGCGGTAGCAAAGGAACGCCTGCGCAGTCGACTGGGCGTAGTCACCTCGGAAGAGATGGCGGCACTGGAAGAGGGCCTCAGGCAGATCATGCAACTCGGATAGCGCAGAGCCGTAGCGCGGGCTCGGACCCTCGGCGTCGAGGCCGGCGCCGTCGATCGGGTTACGTGCGGTGGATCTCCACCTGT
This sequence comes from Bryobacteraceae bacterium, assembly GCA_035602665.1. Taxonomy (GTDB): domain Bacteria; phylum Acidobacteriota; class Terriglobia; order Bryobacterales; family Bryobacteraceae; genus DASWZN01. The sequence goes on from DATNLV010000598.1 coordinate 6,839, forward strand.
GCCGGGTCCAGGGCGTAGCCGTCGTCTTTGGCGGCGGCAACGGCTGAGGAGCGGATCGCGGCTTCTTCGGCGTCGCGCGGGGGGGTCTTGCCTAAATGGCGCTGGATCACTTCCGCGCCCACCTGGATGCGCACGGTCCATCCCTTCTTGCGGTCGCCCCAGGTCACTTCGGCTTTGTCTGCCTGTGTCATCGTAACCTCTAAACTGAAAGCAGCGTAGCGCGGACGAGCGGCCAAGTCAATGGGCCGGTCTGGCTGAGAAGCGGGGCTGGCCAAGGGCTAGCTTGCAGCTTGGGATAGTTTCGTGCTCGCGTTGATCCAAATGGTGCTGATGCTCTTGCTGGCGGTGACGAACAGCGCAGCGGCAGCGAGCGCGACGAAGGCGAGAAGCAAGGTGTACTCGATCAGGTCCTGGCCTTGCTCGTCGCGAATGAAGCTTTTGAGCATTTTGGTTTCTCCTGGGTGAAACTTATGCAGGCTGGCAACCTGCATGGCGAAGCACATCCTGATGGGCGATCTGTTCGCTGCTTTCACCTCCGTCAGACTACCAGGATACCAGCACGCCTACGGAAATGATGATAGAACTCTCTGAAAACGGGCAGGTTAAGTACCAGTGTGCAGTCCCATTCCGTGGATCGTAAAGTACCATCCGAACCCCACACTTGGAGGGGGCGAATTGCTGCGCCGGCGCCCGTGCTACGCTGAAAACTCTGCGTTTATGAGCGAAATCACGATCACCTTACCGGATGGGAGCCAGCGGAAAGTCGCTGCCGGCTCGACGCCTCTCGACATCGCCAGATCCATCGGCCCGCGCCTCGCGGACGACGCCATCGTCGCCAAGGTCAATGGCGAACTGGCCGACCTCACCAGGCCCTTCTCCTCGGACAGCACGCTCGAGCTGCTGACCACCAAGAACTCCGAGTCCCTGCACGTCTATCGTCATTCGACCGCGCACCTGCTCGCCGCCGCCGTTTTGGAGCTGTATCCCGAAACCAAGCTGGGCATCGGCCCGCCTACCGACTCCGGCTTCTTCTACGATTTCTATCGCGACGCGCCGTTCACGCCGGAGGACCTCGAGAAGATCGAGGCCAAGATGGGCGAGCTGGCGAAGCAGGACCTGCCCTACGAGCGCAAGATGACGCCCAAGCCCGAGGGCCTGAAGAAATACGCCGAGATGGGCGAAGAACTGAAGTGCGAGCTGATCACGGAGAAGGCCGACGAAATCTTTTCCGAATACACGCTGGGCCCGCACTTCATCGATTTCTGCCGCGGTCCGCACGTGCCTTCGAGCGGGAAGATCAAGGCGTTCAAGCTGCTCTCCATCGCTGGCGCGTATTGGAAGGGCGACGAGCACAACCGGCAAGGCCAGCGCATCTACGGCACTGCTTTCTTCAGCAAGAAGGAGCTGGACGAGTACCTGCACCAGCTCGAAGAGGCGAAGAAGCGCGACCACCGCAAGCTGGGTCCGGAACTGGACCTGTTCAGCATTCAGGATCTCGCCGGGCCGGGGCTGATCTTCTTCCATCCCAAGGGCGGCACGGTGCGGCGCATTCTGGAAGACTGGATGCGGGACCAGTACGTGAAGCGCGGCTACTCGCTGGTCTACACGCCGCACGTGGCGCGCAGCGACCTCTGGGAAACTTCGGGCCACTACGGGTTTTACGCCCAGAACATGTTCACGAAGATCGAGCTGGACGATGCCGAGTATCAGCTCAAGCCGATGAACTGCCCGTTTCACATTCTGATTTAT
>DATNLV010000613.1:0-7303 GCA_035602665.1 Bryobacteraceae bacterium
AGTCCGCACCGGCCTCCGGAATCTCGATGCCGCTCGATTCCCGGCTCACGCCGTAGAAATTCTGGCTGGCCGGATCGCTCACGCGAACGCCGTCGATATTCAGGTAATAGTAATGAAAGCCCGGGACCTGGGGCGGGATGGTGACGCTCCAGACGCCGTCGCTGTCCCGCTCCATATCCCACAGCTTGCCGAGATCCACCTGGACCGCCTTGGCATCCGGCGCTTTGACGCGGAATGTGACGCTGAGGTCGGCGTGGACCTTGGGATATTCCGCGCCCATCACATTCGTTGTTGCCGGCTTGCCCTCATCCGCGGTCTGCCCTGCACAGAGGCTCACCGCCAGCATCATCAAGAATAGTGCTCGCACCGCTTCTCCTTTGCTATCGTCTCTCGAACTCGTACAGCTCAATGCCGATGGGCGCCACTTCGAGCGTCTTGGGCACCTCGTCCAACGGCATCTCCACAACCTGAACTTCATGCCGGCTCAGGCCGGTCAGCGCGCTGAGATCGTGCCCCGTCATGTGCCAGACGCGGCCCTTGCCCCGCAGGTCCATACCCTTGATCGTGAGATCGAGCTTCTGCACCGATTCGGTCGGATTGACCACGGCGACGGTCAGGAACTTCCCATCGCCCGTCACAGCGGCGCTCACGTCGAGCGGGTACGTGGGGCTGCCCGCGTTCACCTTCGGCTGATCGCCGCCGACCGGGTACTTCGGCGGCGGTGGCGGCGAGTTGCCGTCCACTTCGACAGGTACTGTTCCAAAGTGATTTCGGTAAAGCTGAAACAGCAGGCCGGTCGTATTCAGCGCGGCATCCGTAGCATTGAATTCGATAGAGGACGTGCCCATGGTGTGTCCGGCCATCTGGATCAGGTCCGTGTGCCGGAACATTTCGTGGAACACCAAGGCATTGGCGAGGGTCTGCCTCAAATTGGAGGGCAGGCGGGTAAGCGCCCACTCATCGATAGCGATCGGCAGATGTTTCGTCTTGAGTTCCGGAAAGCGCTGCGCATATTCTTCGTACGCCTCCACCTTTCCGCGCACGCGGTTGGCAGGCCGGTAGAGCGCATCGACAAGCGGCTCCTCCACGGCGACTCGCTTGTTCTGCACCAGGTCGAATCGTTGATGGTCGTAGCTGTAGAAGTGCTCCGACATCACGTCGATGTTATCCAGGCAGTGGGCAATCAAGCCGCCGGTCCAGTCAGCGTCTGAGCCATACTCCGCCACCACTTTGCCGGTGAGAGCAACCGACAGGCTGTTCACAGTCATCTCGTCCGGCGTGGCGCCGGTAGCGAGCAAGGTGATGGTCGGGTCCACGGCGCGCATCGCCTTGGCGAACATGTTGTGCTTGATCACGTACTGCTTGAGCGCCATGTAACCGAACTGCCAGGGTCCATACATCTCATTGCCGATGCCCCACCACCTCACGTTGTAAGGAGCCGGATGACCGTTGGCGGCGCGCAGCCCGCCCATTGGAGTTTCGGCGGCGCCGTTCACGTATTGCACCAATTCGGCGGCCGAGTGACCATCTCCGAAACCCGCATTGACGCTGATGAAGGCGTCCACTCCAAGAAGCTCGCACAACGTCAGGAATTCATCGGTGCCGACGTCGTTCGGCTGCAAGGCCGACCACACGTAGTCCCAGCGCGGCGGTCTCCGGTCCGGATCGCCGATCGCATCGCGCCATTCATGCGCCGAGAGGAAATTGCCGCCGGGAAAGCGGTACATACCCGCGTGGAGTTGTTTCAACAGGCCCGTGGTGTCACGGCGGAAGCCGCGAATGTTGTCCGCCGGCATGAGCGAAACGGCTCCCACGTGGAACGATCCGCTGCCCGTCGCCGCGATCTCGATGCGTCCGTCGCCGGTGTCACCTCCGGCAGTGAACTGCAGGGGGAACTTGGCGTAGGTCGCCTGGAGGCCACTTATAGGAATGCTCTGCCGCTCGCCTGGACCGGGTCCCCAGACGAGGCTGGCTTGGATTGTGACGCCCTGCTCACCCTCGAGCACCACTCGCCCCGAGTAAGCTTTGGATTTGCGCAGCAGGAGTCCGCCCTGCTGGATTCCTCGCGGGTCGTTGCCGGCGAGTTTCACAAGGGGCGTGTGCTCGCCAACGTAGGGATGGTCGCGATCCATCACCACCGCGGAATCGGGGCCGACAGGCAGCCAGCGGTTGGGCCGTCGGCTACGAAACGGGCCTGGTGGCGTTGCGCTTGGCGGGGCGGGTTCTGAGTTGACGTCGTAGTAGAACTTACGGTCGTCGAGCATCTCGGCCCATACGCTCCGGTTGACCAGGTCACCGATGTGCTCGATGAATTGGCCATAGAGATACGGCGAAATCGGGGCGCGTCCTTTGCCCGCGTCCACGGTGACGGCGATGCGTTGCTCGGGTGCGCCGGGGGTCTGGGCGCCGGATCCTGCGGTCACAAGTGCGATGAGCAGAAACGGCCGTAGCAGTCTCTTGGACATCGGTTCCTCCTCTTGGCTCCTATTTGAAGAGCCGCGGAGCGAAATCGTTCATACACCGGCGCCACGTCAGCCACTCGTGAGCCGTGCCGGCCGACTCGAAATAGACATTCTTGATGCCGGCCTTGGTCAGCTGATCGCTGAAGTTCTTCGTACCGGGGCCTTCCATGGAGCCGATTCCCAGGAAGAGGACCTTGACCCTCTTGTTGAACGCGTCTGCGTCCGCAAACACGCCGTCGTTGGACGTCTTCGGATCGAACGGACCACGGATGGCGGTGCTGCCGCTGAAGCCGCCAATGTAGGCGAACTTGTCCAGGTTCGCCAGAGCCGTGAGGAAGGTCTGAAAGCCTCCCATCGACAGCCCGGCCATGGCGCGATTCTCGCGCCCGGGAAGCGCCCGGTATGTCTTCTCGATCATGGGAACAAGATCGGTGAGCATCATCTCCGTGAAGGTCGCCCCGGTGAAACTGGCCAGGCGGCTACGCGGGTCGGCAGGAGCCGGGCCGGCTGGTTTGAGCCACCGCGCGTTGAATATCGATCCATCCTCGCCGGGCTCGACCGCGTTGAGGTTGTCCATGACGATGATCATCGGCTTGGCCTTCTTCGCCGCGATCAGGTTGTCCAGGATGAAATCCGCATGCCCCTGGATGTGCCAGCCCTGTTCGTTCTCTCCCCAGCCGTGCAGCAGATAGAGAACGGGATAGCGCACCTTCCCCGCGTCGTAGTCCGGGGGTGTGTAGACGAAACAACGCCGCCATTGGCCGGTGACTTTGGAGTAATACCACCGCTGGCTCACCTGGCCGTGCGGCACGTCCTTGGGAAGGTAATAGTCTACGCCCGCCGCTTCGGGAATCTCGATCCCGCTATTGTCCCAGCCGGACCCGAAAAACGTCCGGGTCGCCGGGTCGGTCACCGTTACACCGTCCACGAGCATCGAGTAGTAGTGGAAACCTTCCACCAGCGGCGTGGTGGTAACGGTCCACGCCCCGTCTTCTCCCTTGACCATATCGAAGCCCTTCCCGATCCTGACCTGCACCTTCTGGGCGTCGGGCGCCTGGAGGCGGAATGTTGCGCGGTGGTCGGGATAAACGCACGGGTATTGCGCGCCCGGGATATTCAGTGACGAAGGCTTGCATTCGTCGGTCGTCTGTCCCCAGCACAACCCACAACCGAGCAGCACCAACATAAGAATTCTCATAAATCCACCTTGAGTTCTATTCAGGCAGCGTCAGACTCTTACTCACCCGAAACGTCTGGGCCACAAACGGTGCGCCAGCGGTGGGCTGGCCGCCGCCGACCGACAGTCTGAATTCCCCTTCGGGCACCACTATCTCGCCGGCTTCGGTCACAATGCTGAGGTCGCGAGGCTGCAGCTCAAATTGCAGCTTCTCCGACGCTCCGGGCTCGAGATGCACGCGCCGGAACCCGCGCAAAGCCTTCAGTGGCGCGCCTGGCACTGCAGGGAAGTTGAGATACAACTGAACGACTTCATCGCCGCCGACCTTTCCGGTGTTCGTCACCGTGACTTCCGCCCGCACCGGACTGCCTGCGCTAACCGGTTCGGCAGGGACCGCCAGTCCGCTATACGCAAATGTTGTGTAACTCAGCCCGTATCCGAAGGGATAGAGTGGTGTTTCCTCAAAGTACCGGTAAGTGCGGCCCTTCATCGAGTAGTTCTCAAACGGAGGCAACTTACTAACGTCTTTATAGAACGTCACGGGCAGCCTTCCGGCGGGATTATTGCGCCCGGAGAGGGTGTCGGCGATTGCAGCGCCGCCCTCCTCGCCGGGATACCAGGCTTCGAGGATGGCGTTCGCGTGCTCCTGGGCCCAGTTGACGCCGAGGGCGCTGCCATTCATCAGCACGACGATCAGAGGCTTGCCGGTCGAGGCCACCGCCTTTAGGAGATCTTCTTCGGGCGCAGGCAGGTCAAGGCTGGTGCGGTCCCCACCGCGGAAGCCCTCCTCGTTTACCGGCATTTCTTCCCCTTCGAGTTCGCTGGTGATGCCGACGACGGCCACAACAACATCCGCGTCTCTCGCCGTCGCGATAGCCTCCGGCCTGGGCCGCGGATCCCGTTTGGACCACACCAGGCGGGCCACCGGCTCTTTGCCCGGACGGTACATGACTCTCAGCGCGCAGGCCTTTCCCTTTTCCATGTGCACGCGGCCAAGCTTCGTCTCGACACCATCGGCTCCCCACGTCATGGCAACCGGCTTCCCGTCAAGCATCACGGCGAAGAAGCCATCCGCTTCCAGGCCCAGATTGTAGTCGCCCGTCTCCGGAGCCGTGAGGCTGGCTTCCCATCGGACGCCAAACTTCTTTCCGGCAGCCTCAGGCGGCAGCATACTGGCGGTGAGATCGATTGCCGGCTCCATGCGGCTGGCGAGCGGCTTCCCCGTTGGAGCCCCCCGGCCACGCATCAACTCCGCGGGATAGTAGCTTGCCTGGACGCCGGGTTTGCCACCGACACTGAGGAATTCGCCCGGCACGGGATCGCCCTTCTTGAGCAGGAACTGCGTGCCAGGCTCGAATCGGATCTGCGCGCCGGGGAAATCGGCCCTCAGACCGTCGAGCACGGTGGCTGAGCGGGTGGGGGTCCCGCTGTAGTTGCCCAGCAAGACCCTACGCTGGTCCGCCAACGGGCCGACCACCGCGATCTTGAGCCCGGAAGTCCTCAGCGGCAGAATCCCGTCATTTTTCAGCAGCACCATGGACTCGTTGGCCAGCTTGCGGGCCAGCGCGCGATGTTGAGGGCTGTCCAGGAGCTTCTCGTCGATCTTCGCGTACGGCGCAGACTCGGGCGGGTCGAACATGCCGAGCTTGACCCTGGCCGTGAACAGCCGTGTCAAAGCCACGTCGACATCGCTCTCCTTCAGAAAGCCCTGCTTGACGGCCTGGAGGTAAGGCGCGTAGTCGTGGTCATCGGTCACTTCCCCTCCGGCGTCGAGGCATTCGTTGTCCATGCCGCGTTTCAGACTGATCGCCGATGCCTGGGGCTGCGACGGCTCGAAGTGATGTCCGCTGAAGATGTCCCGTACCGCCCCGCAATCCGACACCACGTATCCTTGGAAACCCCACTTGCCGCGGAGTTGTTCCTCCAGCAGGAACTCGCTGGCGCAGGCCGGCTGGCCATTGATGCTGTTGTAGGCGCACATCACGGATCCCGCCTTGCCCTCGACCACCGCGGCGCGAAAAGCGGGCAGGTACGTATCCAACTCGTCATGCTTGCTGACGGAAACATCCGCTGAGTGGCGCGTGGACTCCGGCCCGCTGTGAACGGCATAGTGTTTGGGAGTTGAGATCGCGCGATAGGTGCGCGGGTCGTCGCCCTGCAGGCCGGTCACATAGGCGACGCCCATGCGCCCAGTCAGAAACGGGTCTTCCCCGTAAGTCTCCTGGCCGCGGCCCCAGCGCGGATCCCGAAAGATGTTGATGTTCGGCGCCCAGAAGTCGAGCCCCTCAAACATCCCCGTGTGACCTTTGCGGAGAGCCTGCGCGTACTTGATGCGGCCTTCGATACCGATGGCGACGGCCATTTGGTGAATGCCGGGCGCGTCGAAGGTGGCGCCCAGGCCGATCGGCTCGGGAAACTCCGTGATTCCCTGCGCAATCACGCCGTGCAGCGCCTCGCTCCACCAGTCATAGGCCGGAACATTGAGCCGGGGAACAGCTCGCGACTGATTCACTAGTTGTGTGGCCTTTTCCTCGAGGGTCATCCGGTGCACCAGGTCGGCCGCCCTCTGTTCGGCAGGCAGGCTCGGATCCAGGTAGGGAAGCTGCTGGGCAGCGGCGGTCCAAACAATCGCTACAAAAGCCAGGCTGGAAACTCTATGAGCGCTCATGCTTCTCATTATCTCGTCCATGCCTTCCGCCCTCCCATCAGGGAGGGGAATGAAAAGTGGGCCGGTCTCCCGGCGCGTCATGACCCATGCTGAAGTTGTCTCATCACCTCAACCAATTGTTTGGCCTCCCATGCGCAAAAGGCGGCGGCTCCGGCACTAATGAGGGCCGTGAAAATCAGGACCGCTGTGAGCAGATTCATACGGCGTCTGAGTCTGGCAGACTTGAGGACGTCGCTGGCCATCATAATCACGCTGCTCAGAAGGGCTATCTGGTCTCTGATCTGCTTCGCATTCTCAGAGGCGGTCTCAGAGCTGACGATTACAGCATCCGTCAAGCGCTCCGAGCTATTCTCGATGCTGCTCCTAAGCGTGTTGGCGCTGCCCGTTATGGAACTAACTTTTTCGGCCGGCTGCCTGTTAATCATCCCTGAGGTCCTGACTGACACCGGGTTCTACAACCAGGCGGCGCTATCGGATGGGCGGCCCGGAGAGACCGCCCATCCCACACAACCCTAGCCGCGAACAGCGCGCATCATCGCCCGCATTACGATCGATCGCAGAGCTTCGTGATGGCTGCTCTGCTCGGGCGTCAGCGTCCAGGACATCTTGCTGCCGGCCGCCGCGATCTCGTCGAAGCTGGCCTTGCCCGCCTCGATGTTCGGGCCAAGGCCGGTCTTCCAGGACGCATAACGCGCCTCGACCGCCTTCTCCAGGTCGCCGTCTTCGGCCACCACAACCGCTGTTCGCAGCCCCCAGGCGATGGCGTCCATGCCCAGAATGTGCGCGTGAATCAGGTCGATGGGCGCGAAGCTCGATCGGTACCGGTGCGCGTCGAAGTTGAACACGCCGCTGCCGAGTCCGCCGGCCTTCAGCACCGGGTGCATGATCTCGAACGCGATTCCGGGATCGCCCAGGAAACGGTCGGTGTCCCACCCGTTCCCGAAGGTGCCCTCGTTCACGTCCACGCCGCCCACCATGTTGTGCTCCTGCGCCACC
>DATNLV010000618.1:0-12844 GCA_035602665.1 Bryobacteraceae bacterium
ATAACGCCGTCTACTGCAGCGCCGACGTCGCGGGCAATGTCGTCAAGCGCGATGGCGTAACTGTCGCGTGGATCGAGGGCAATGCCGCCCAACTCGATCTTTATCCGGGACAGGAGGGCCACATGCGCCGGCTCGTTGCCGGTCCCGGCGTTGGGCTGGTCGAATTCTCTCCGGATGCGCAGCTTCAGCTCATCGGCAACAGAGCGGTTGAGGACGCATGCGCCGCCCCCGGTTGCCAGGAGGAAATGGAGCGGCCGCGAGCCGGCGACGCGGGCCTCCAGCCAGATCGCATTTCCGTAGAACTCAAAAGGGATCGTCCTCGGCGATTGGGCCAAGGCCGTGGAGGCAGACAGAACGAGGGAAAGCCAGACCCCTTGCGCCACCACTCGGGTCAGCATATGGGTATTCTACGCCGCTGCGACCGGCGCGGTCACTCCGCGCAGTTTCTTCTCCGTCCCGGTCACAATCTGAGCCAGAATGACCGCGAACCCGGCGCTGACAAATCCCACCAGCAGGCCCCAGTACCAGGTGTTCAGCTCGATCGCCAGAACCAGGAAGGGATACCGCGTGAAGCCGTTCACAAAGAAGAGGGCCATCGAACAGCCGCCCAGATACATCAGGGAACGGCAGTGCCTCGCGTGGTCCCGCGCGAGCATGAAGAGCCACAGCGCGAAGAGAAGAACCCCCACGAATCGGAGCGGTCGCAGGGGCTCGACGGACGTCGCGGCGGCAAATAGAATCACTCCAGCCACGCCTGCCCAGCGCTTCGACAACATCCCGTAACGGGCCGCGGCGATGCCCAGGCACAGCTCCGGGACATGGCCGAGCGGGGTCTCGTAGAGATTGATCCGCCAGCGAGAGATCAGGGACCCGTTCGCCAGATCCACCAAAGCGACCGACGCGCAGCAAAGCAGGATCATTCCCGTGATCCCGAATCGCGCTCCAAATCGTCTGAGCGCCGGCCACAGGCAATAGAACTGCATGATGAAAGGCAGGAACCACCAGGGCCCCACCGGAGGCAGGCCGAATCCGGGCGCCAGATTCTCCACGCCCAGAAACGTCAGCAGCAGCGCGGCCGCGTCCTCTTTAACCGGGGTGGCCGGACCCAGGATGCTGACCATGGCCGCGATGAACACTGCCCACAACAACACCGCGAGGAAAAATTTCGGGTAGATCTTCTTCACCCTCGACCACATGAATTTCGCCCAGCCTAGCGGCTGGTCCCAGTAGCGCGTGGCGAGTCCATAGGCCGAAAGAAACATGAAGATCTGAACGCCGTAGTGGCCCCAGTAGGAGAACAGAGCCTGCACGGCCAGCCGTGGATCGCGCATCGCCTGGAGGAAAGCGGCCAGCCGCGCGGGATCGTAACTGAACTCGTTCTCGTGAACCGGTATGAGGAGGTGGAAGTAATTGTGCAGCACGATCGCCAGGATGCCTATGCCCTTCAGCACGAGCGTGTCTTCGAGGTCCAGCTTGAAGGTGCCATCTCGCATCAGGCGTCCAACCAGAATAACGCAGGGGGGCGGGCTTCAGCCCCGCACCGCGGCGGCGGAACGAAAGCCCGCCCCCCCGCGGCCTCGTGCGCGGCGCGGCTCCACTTCTCCCGTCTCCTGCCTCCTGTCTCCTCCAACCTCCATTTGACCCCGCACCCCGCAACCCTCTATCCTGAAATTTGTTTCGATAGAGGCGCGGAGGCCATCAGTAGGCGGGTCGCGGTTCCGGGGAGCTCCGGAAGGCCCGCGCGAAAGGGGTTCGCAATCTCCGCCGAAGCCGCCGCGAGAGCCCTCCGCGCGCCGGCTGGGGGGCCGGGCTAAATCCCGCCCACTGTCATTCGGGTTTCAGAACCGGATGGAGCGCTATCGAAGGGACAGCTTGCCGCCCCTCCCTTCTTTTCGCTTCCGTCCAGGATCACAGCCATGAACGTATTTGAACTGACGCGAGCGCTAGTGGATATCGAGTCCATCACCAACAACGAGGGCGAGGTCGGCGCCTGGCTGTCCGACCATCTTTCGCAACTGGCTGCGACCACCGGCGGCGCCGTCGAGCGCATGGAGGTCGAACCCGGCCGCTTCAACGTCTTCGCCTACTGGGGCGAGCCGCGGGTCACCCTCACCACACACCTCGACGTCGTGCCGCCCTTCTTCCCCTCGCACGAGGACGACGGCTACATCTACGGCCGCGGCGCCTGCGACGCCAAGGGCATCATCGCCGCCATGACCGGCGCCGCCGAAAAGCTGCTGGCCGCCGGCCGCCGCGGATTCGCGCTCCTGTTTGTCGTGGGCGAGGAACGAAACAGCGCCGGAGCATTCGCCGCCGCCCGCAGCGGGCGCGGTTCGCGCTACGTCATCAACGGCGAGCCCACCGAAAACCAACTTGCCCTCGGCTCCAAGGGTGCGCTGCGTTACGAGATCATCGCGCGCGGGCGCATGGCGCACTCGGCGTATCCCGAACTGGGCGATTCGGCCATCGAGAAGCTCCTCGATGTCCTCGAGAAGATCCGCCGCATCCCCATGCCCCAGGATCCCGTGCTCGGCGGCGGCACCCTGAACATCGGCACCATCAGTGGCGGCCGCGCGCCCAACGTGATTCCGGACAAAGCCCGGGCCGAGCTCCTGATCCGACTGGTTGCCGACGCCGGTCCCATCCGCGCCGCCATTCAGGAAGCGGCGGCCGGACGCGTCGAAGCGAGCGAAGTGATGTCGATCCCCGCCATCCGCCTCAACTCGATTCCGGATCTGCCCACGACGGTGGTCTCTTTCACTACCGACATCCCAGCTCTCGGCCGCGCCTGGGGCGAGCCCTTCCTGATCGGGCCGGGCAGCATTCTGGTGGCGCACACGCTGGACGAAAAGGTATCGAAGCGGCAGCTTCTCGAAGCTGTCGACATTTATTGCACGATGGTGGAAAGGCTGCTGGCATGAACAAAATCGAAGTAGGCGTTCTCGGCGCCACCGGAATGGTGGGCCAGGAATTCATCAGTTTCCTGCAGAATCATCCCTGGTTCGAGATGAAGTGGGCGGGTGCGAGCGACCGCTCGGCGGGCAAGAAATATGCCGAAGCCACGAGCTGGCGCCTCGACGGCGTGATGCCGGCAAGCGTGAGGGACCTCACGGTCGAAGAGTCGAAACCGGGCAACGCGCCCAAGCTGCTGTTCTCGGCCATGGACGCCTCTGTCGCCACCGACATCGAGCGCGCCTTCGCCGCCGCCGGCCACGTCGTGGTCTCGAACTCGCGCAACCACCGCATGGAGCCGGACGTTCCACTGCTGGTGCCCGAGGCCAATCCCGACCACCTGAAGCTCATCCCCGTGCAGCAGCGCAACCGCGGATGGAAGGGGCAGATCGTCACCAATCCCAACTGCTCCACCGCCGTGCTGGCGCTCGCGCTCGCGCCCCTGAAGCGATTCGGAATCGCCCGCGTGATCGTCACCACCATGCAGGCCGTCTCCGGCGCGGGCTATCCCGGCGTTCCCAGCCTGGACATCATCGGCAACGTCATCCCCTTCATCGGCGGCGAAGAGGAGAAGATGCAGCAGGAAACGCAGAAGATTCTCGGCGACTACCGTGGCGACCGCATCGAACCGCTCGCCGCGCGTGTCAGCGCCCACTGCAACCGCGTTCCGGTGATCGACGGCCACACCGAAACGGTCTCCATCGAGCTCGCCTCGAAGCCCTCGCGCGAGGAGATCCTGGACGCCCTGTCGTCCTTCACCGCGCTGCCCCAGGAAAGGAAGCTGCCCAGCGCGCCGCCCCACCCCGTCATCTTTATGGAACAGCCGGACCGGCCGCAGCCGCGCCGCGACGTCGAGCGCGAGAACGGCATGACCACTTTCGTCGGCCGCCTGCGCGCTTGCCCGGCCCTCGACTGGAAGTTCGTCGCCATGGGTCACAACACGGTCCGTGGCGCGGCGGGCGCCGCCGTGCTCAACGCCGAGCTGATGTGTTCGGAAGGGTACCTGGACTAATGATCGTAATGAAATTCGGCGGGACCTCGGTCGAATCGGCCGCCGCCATCCAGAGAGTCGCCGGAATCGTGGGAGCGCGCGTCGCGCGCGGGCCCGTGGTCGTCGTGTCCGCCATGGGCAAGACCACCAATCGTCTGCTGGCGATCGCCGCGGACGCCGTCGCCGGCCGCCGCGATGAAGCCCTGGAGCAGCTCCGCACTCTGCGCGAGTACCATTTCGAGAACGCGCTGCAGCTGGCCTTGGAGTCCGACGAGGTCGAAGTCGAGCGCATGCTCGACAAGCATTTCCAGGAACTGGGCGAGCTGGTCAAGGGCCTGGCCGTGCTCGGCGAGCTCACGCCGCGCTCGGTGGACGCCATTTCAAGCTATGGCGAGCGTATCTCGAGCCGCATCGTCACGGCGGGTTTTCGTAAGCTGGGCCTGGATGCGGTTCACGTGGATGCCCGCCGCGTGCTGGTCACCGACCGCCGCCACACGCAGGCCGCGCCGCTGCTCGACGCGACCCGCGCCCGCCTCTGCACCCACGTGGCGCCGCTGGTTCAGGCAGGCAAAGTGGTCGTCATGGGCGGCTTCATCGCCGCCACCGAGGATGGCGTCACCACCACGCTCGGCCGCGGCGGTTCCGATTTCTCCGCCTCGGTCGTGGGCGCGGCGATGAGCGCCGAAGAGATCCAGATCTGGACCGACGTGGACGGCATGCTCACGGCCGATCCCAACACCGTCCCCGGCGCGCGCCGGCTCAAGGTGATCTCCTTCGCCGAGGCCGCCGAGCTGGCCTATTTCGGCGCCAAGGTGCTGCATCCCTCCACCGTGCTCCCGGCCGTCGAGCAGAATATTCCGGTGCTGATCCTCAACTCGCGCCGCCCGGATGTCCCCGGCACGCGCGTGGTGCGCGAGAGTGTGCCCTGCGCGAATCCTGTGAAGTCCATCGCCTCGAAGCGGCCCATCACCGTGGTCCACATTCACTCCACGCGCATGTTGATGGCACACGGATTCCTGCACCGCATCTTCGAGGTCTTCGACCGCTACGAAACTCCGGTGGACATGGTGGCCACCTCCGAGGTCAGCGTCTCGGCCACCATCGACAACACCAAGCGGCTGGCCGAGATCCGCGCCGAGCTCGAGGGAATTGCGGAGGTGGCCGTGGAGCACGACCTCGCCATCATCGCCCTGGTGGGAGAGAATATTCGGTACACTCCCGGTATCGGCGCCAGGATTTTCCGCGTCCTCGAAAAGGTGAACGTGCTCATGATTTCCCAGGGCGGCTCCCAGTGGAACTTCAGCATCGTGATCGCGGGGGAGAGCCTCAAGCAGGCGGTGCGGCTCCTGCACGGCGAGTTCTTCGCCGATCTCGATCCCGCCGTGTTCGACGCGGAGGGCGGCCTTCAGGCCGCGCCGGGCTTGAGCCCGGAAGAGCCCCTATGAATCTCGCCATCGTCGGTTACGGCAAGATGGGCCGGCTCATCGCCGAGCTGGCACCCGAATACGGCGCGACGGTCTCGCTGACCCTCGACGAGTTCAACAACGTCGGCTCCGCGGGCCTCACCGCCGAAAACTTCCGAGGCGTCGACGTAGCCGTGGAGTTCTCCATCCCTTCGGCCGTCCTGGCGAATGTAGAGCGCATCGCGGCGCTGGGAGTGAACCTGGTGATCGGCACCACCGGCTGGGCCAGCCACATGGACGAGGTGAAGGCCGCCGTCGAGCGTCACGGCATCGGCCTGGTCTGGAGCCCGAATTTCTCGATCGGCGTCAACGTGTTCTCGCGCCTGGTGGCGGAGGCGGCGCGCCTGATGGCGAGCGAGCAGGATTACGGCGCCTGGGCCTGGGAAATCCATCACGCCACCAAGAAGGACGCCCCCTCCGGAACGCTGCTGAAGTTGGTGGCCGACATGAAGAAGGCCGGCTACACCCTGCCCATCGACACCGCCTCGAGCCGTGCGGGCCGCCATCCGGGCACGCACGAGATCGGTTTCGATTCGGCCGCCGACACCATCACCCTCCGTCACACGGCCCGCAGCCGCGAAGGTTTCGCCCGGGGCGCCCTCCGCGCCGCCCAATGGATCGCCGGCAAAAAGGGGATGTACGAGTTCGGTGAGGTGCTATTTGGCGGCTGATACGGCAAAACGCAGAAAACGGCAGATGCCGACTTCTGCCGCATTCGGGGTATACTACGGCTATGGAGAGCTACACGGCGCGGCTCGAGAAATCCGGCAGGATACTGATCCCATCCGCTATCCGGCGGCAACTGGGCCTTTCCGAGGGTTCTCAAGTCATTGTCAAGGTCGAGAAATCTGGAGCGATCCGGGTGACATCGCGATCTCAAGCGCTGGCCAAGGCGCGTGAGGAGATTCGGAAGTACATCCCGGCGAGCCGGGACCTGGCGGCGGAGTTGATTCGGGACCGCCGCGCGGAAGCTCAGCGCGAGGATAAAGAGGCCACTCGCACGTGAGAGACGAGTTTGTGCTCGATGCCTCGGCGGTGTTGAGCATCCTGCTCGAAGAGGCGGGTCACGAACGAGTCACTCAGATCGTCGACCGTTCCCGCATCCATGCGGTGAATCTGGCGGAGGTCATGGGACGGCTGGTGCGGGCCGGGATGCCCGGGAACAAAGCCGCTGCGGTTCTTCGGGGGCTGTATCTGGAGGTGGATGAGGAATTCGGCATCGCGCAGGCCGAGCGCTGCGGCATTTTGCTGGGGACACGCCGGGATCTCGGCCTGTCCCTGGGCGACTGTCTGTGCCTGACCGTGGCTGCGTTCTTGGGAGCAGTGGCCGTCACGGCGGATCGCCGCTGGAAAGAACTGCACGGCGTCCGTCTGGGAAGTCGCACCATCCGGGTAGAAGTTATAAGGTAAACAAAGGGGGGGGCAACATGAAGCGTCTGCTTTTGCTGACTGCTGCATTCGCGTTGGTGGCGCTGGCCGCCGACGTAACTGGGACCTGGAAGGGATCCGCCGACACACCCATGGGCAAGGTCGAGAGGACTTTCGTGCTCAAGGCTGACGGCAACAAACTCACCGGCGAGACCACGAGCTCGATGACCGGCAAATCCACCATCTCCGATGGCAAAATCGACGGGGACAAGATCGAGTTCAACATCGCCTTTACCATCCAGGGCGTCGACGTCAAGCTGCACTACACCGGCGTCGTCAAGGACAACCAGATCAAGCTCCACGCCCAGTCGGAAGACGGCTCGATCAGCGTGGACTACACCGTAGACAAGGTGTCCTGAGTCTCCTGGTATTCTGGACGGTGGCAGCTTTCATCTGTCAGCTATCGACCATCGACCATCGGCGATCGGCTGTCGTTTGAGGTGATGACCATGTTCACAGGCTGCGGAACGGCGCTGGTGACGCCCTTCCGGAAAGACCAATCACTCGATGAAGACGCTGTGCGCCGGCTGGTGCGCCGCCAGATCGACGCCGGCATCAACTTCCTGGTGCCCTGCGGCACCACCGGCGAGAACCCCACGCTGACGCGCCTCGACCACTTGCGTCTGGTCGGGATCACGGTCGACGAAGCTCGCAAGGACCACATCCCGGTCCTGGCCGGCGCGGGCGGCTACAACACCGCCGAGGTCATCGAGCTGGCGCGCGAAGTGAAGGCCGCGGGCGCCGACGGCATCCTCTCCGTCACGCCCTACTACAACAAGCCTTCGCAGGAGGGCCTCTACCAGCACTACAAGGCCCTCGCCTCGGCCGTCTCCATCCCCATCGTCGTCTACAGCGTGCAGAGCCGCACCGCGGTGAACATCGAGCCCGCGACCATGAAGCGTCTGGCCGAAATCGACAACATCGTGGGCGTCAAGGAAGCCTCGGGCAACCTGGCGCAGGTCGCCTCGATCCTGGCGCAGGTGCCCGACCGCTTCAACGTTCTCTCGGGCGACGACGCCGTCGCGCTGCCCGTGATCGCCCTCGGCGGCCGCGGCCTGATCTCCACCACCTCGAACGAAATCCCCGCGGAGATGGCGGAACTGGTGGACACCTCGCGCCGTGGCGACCTCGTCACCGCCCGCCAGATCCTGCGCCGCTACCTGCCGCTGATCGAGGTCAACTTCATCGAATCGAATCCCATCCCGGTCAAAGCGGCGATGGCGCTGATGGGCCTGCTCGAGCCGGTCTGGCGGCTACCGCTCGTTCCGCCTAAGCCCGAGAGCCAGACCCGCATCGAGAAGGTTCTCACAGCCCTAGGACTGATCCCGGTTCATGCTGCAAGCTGACATCGAAGCGTTGTTCGACCACAAACCGGAGACGTACACCGACGAGCACTTCCGCCTGTTCGAGACCTTCAAGGAAGCGCTCAACCGCGGCGAGGTGCGCGCTGCCGAGCCCGACGCCGCGGCCGCCAGCGGCTGGCGCGTGAACGCCTGGGTCAAGAAGGGCGTGCTGCTCGGCTTCCGCATGGGCGCGCTGGTCGACATGTCCGTGGACCCGGCGCGCCAGCCCTTCTTCGACAAGGCCACTTATCCAGTGAAGCGCCTCGCGGTCGCCGACGCCGTGCGCGTGGTTCCGGGCGGATCGAGCATCCGCGACGGCTGCTTCGTGGGCCGCGGAGTCACCTGCATGCCGCCCATGTACATCAACGTGGGCGCATACGTGGGCGAAGGCACGCTAGTGGATTCGCACGCGCTGGTGGGCAGTTGCGCGCAGGTGGGCCGCAATTGCCATATCTCGGCCGCGGCGCAGATCGGCGGAGTGCTCGAGCCGGTGGGCGCGCTCCCGGTCATCGTCGAAGACGAGGTGCTGGTGGGCGGCAACTGCGGCATCTACGAAGGCACCGTGGTGAAGCGCCGCGCCGTGCTCGGCACGGGCACGGTTCTGAATCGTTCGACGCCGGTCTACGACCTGGTGCGCGGCGTGGTCTACACGGCTACGGACGCGGAGCCCCTGGTGATCCCCGAAGAGGCCGTGGTAGTCGCCGGCGCCCGCGCCATCCAGCACGGCCGGGGCAAGGAATGGGGCATCTCCCTGTATACCCCCGTGATCGTGAAGTACCGCGACGCCCGCACCGACTCGAAGATCCAGCTCGAAGACCTGCTGCGGTAGAGGCGGCGACAGGCTGGCGGTTGCGCCGCTGCGAGCAGGACGGAGTCCCGACCGGCCGGTCTACTGTCCGTGAACGAGTTCCTGGAGCTGGGTGACGATCGCGCTCACCGAGGTCGATTGGGCGTTGAGCTCCTGACTGGCGGACGCGCTCTCTTCCGCGCTGGCGGCCGTCTCCTGCGTCGTGTGTTGAATCCGCGTTACGGCTTTTGAGATGAGGTCGATGCCCCGGACCTGCTCGGCCGTCGCCCCATCCAACTCCCCGGCCAACTGGACCACGCGCTTCGCGAGCTCAGAATTTGTCGCCATCGCTCTCGCGCACTCATCCACGACCCCCTGTCCTTCCGTGGTCTTATCGATCGACTCTCGAATCAGCGTGGAGGTGTCACTGGCCGCATCCGCGCTCCGGCGCGCGAGGTTGCGAACTTCCTCCGCGACCACGGCGAACCCCATCCCGGCCTCCCCGGCCCGTGCCGCTTCCACGGCGGCGTTCAGCGCGAGAATATTGGTCTGGAACGCAATTTGATCGATCGCCTCTATGATCTTCGAGACCTTTTCGCTGGAGTGCTTGAAGGTCGTCATCCATCGAACCAGTTGATCCATGCAGCCATCCATGACTCCGAAGCTGACGGCAGCATCTTTCATGGTGCTCGTAAGAGCCGCCGTCCGTGCTTTGTTCTCATGCGTGACGGTGGTGACTTCTTCGGCCGCCGATGAGGTCTCCTCGAGCGAGGCCGCCTGCGCGGAAGCCCCCTGCGCAACGGATTGAGAGGTCTGGGCAATCTGGGAGGCAGCCTCCACCACCTGCTCGGCGGAGCCGCTCAGCTCGGATACGACGTCGTTGATCAACCCCGACACTTTCCCCGCCACCAGCAACACGGCCCCCACCGTGCCACCCAGCGTCAGCAGACCGAACAGCACCAGATAGAACTGAACCGTCCGTACTCCCGCCAATAGCTCCTTTGTCGGTACCGCGGCGACGATGGTCCAACCCTTCTTTTGAAAACGTAGGAAGTGGGCCATCACGCTCCTTCCCTCAAACTCGTACCGAACGGATCCGGTGCCGCGGCCCATCATCTCGCCGCCGAACGCCGTTTGAGCGACATTCCAGTTCAGGATCTTCGTCGCGTCGGGGTGCGCCAGGATGACTCCGGCGCGATCGAACATATATAAGTACCCGGTCTCGCCGACGCGGTGCCCTTTGACGAAGTTATCCGAGAAATCGGATAGCGCGATGGGAGTTCCCAGGATACCCACCAACCGGCCTTCAGTCCGGATCGGCGCGGTGACCAGAATCACGGGCGTCCCCGTCGCAGGCGACTTCATGACCTCGCCCACCCAGACTTCCCCCTGCCGGGCATGCTCGATGTTCGGACGAAAGCCCTCGATCGACGCCACCTCGACCCCGACGGACTTGCCGTCGATCGCGTCGACAAAAATCTTGCCGCTTTCGTCGGCCAGAAACACGTTCTCGTAAAACGGCGACCGGTGTTGGATACCGATCAACGCCTGTTCGGCCCCGGCGAGTTCATGGTTCGCGCAGCCGGCGACCAGCGTTTGGAGTTCGCTGAGATTCACTGCATCCCGCTCGCGGCTGCCGATCCACAGATCCAAAGCCTCAACGGTACTTTTGACCGAGCGGTTGAGCCCGTCCTCCGCCTGCGCCGTGAGCGTGCGGGAGCAGACCAGGTACACCGTTCCCGTCAGCCCGAGAGTGGACGCCACAACCACGATCGAAGTCCATAAGGCGAATCTGCCGCGCAGGGAGAGCGTATGCCTGGCCATGTGTTCCTGTCCTCAGTAGTGTGGTTCTTCGCACCGGCCGAGCCGGCCGCTGTCAAATGCACATATCGGATGGTTCGGCCTGGAACTTCAGGGAGCGCACACTCAGGCGGGCAGGACCAGCTCAAAATACACCAGCGGATCCCGCTTGTAGGTCACCCGCCCGACCTCGCGGTATCCACACTTCGCATAGAAAGGTCCGGCTCCTGCCACGGCGTCGAAGGCATCGAGGCGGATGGCGTCGGCGGGCCACGCGCGCGCCTGCGCTTCGGCCCCCTTCATCAGGAACCGGCCAACTCCCTTGCGCTGGAACTCGGGATGGACCGCCATGGCGGTCAAGTACAGCGGTCGCCGCGCCGCGGTGAAGTACGCAGTATCGATGGCCCAAGGCTTCTTCGTGGCCAGTCGCAACGTGCCAACGATGCGCTTGCCGGCCCGCGCCATCAAGATCCGCTCGAACTTCGGCCGCCGCATCTGGTTCAGCACGGCCCTCTCCGATTGCGCTGACGACCAGACCCCTTGCCCGAACCGGTGCGTGAGTTCGGCCGAAGCCGCCGTGTGAAGTGCCGCGAGCTCAGCCGCATCGTCGTTGGTGGCGACCTCAAAAACCAGCTTCATCTCTTATCGGCGTTCATCGGCGTTCATCGGCGTTCATGAATGTCTTGCCTTTCGCCGCGACCACCACCTCCGCCTCCGCCGCAATCATCCGCCGCCCCCGCAGCCACTTCTCAAACTGGTCCCGCGCTTCCAAGGCCGAGACCCCGCAGCCCGCCTCCAGCTCCCCATCCCCCCCCACCAGCGTCTCATCGAACGCGCTCGACCCCGTGAAGTCCCGCATGAAAAACTGGTCCAGCCACGCCTGCGGCGCCGGGATCTCGACCCCTCCCGCCACCAGCGTTACCCTCAGCTTTTGGGCGAACACGCTGCCTCCGCCTTGAGCAGCCGGGCTTTCCGCGCCGCGCCCCAGCGATACCCGCCATAGCCCCCGCCCGCCGGCACCACGCGATGGCACGGGATCACCAGCGCCGCCGGATTCGTGGCGCACGCCCGAGCCACCGCGCGCGCCGCCGTCGGCTGCCCCACCGCCCGCGCCACTTCGCCGTAAGTGCGCGTCTGGCCCCACGGAATCTTCCGCAGCTCCTCCCACACGCGCCGCTGGAACCCCGTCGCCCGCACGTCGAGCGGCAGCTCCGCCGACGGTTCCCGTCCCTCGAGCTGCCTCACCAGGGCGCTCGTCCATCCGCGCAGCCGGTCGTCGTCGCGCTCGATCTCCGCCCCGGGGAACTGCAGGAACAGCGCCGCTTCCAGGCCCGCCTCGGCATTCCCCAGTTCCACCGCCGCGATGCCGCGCTCGGTCCCCGCCACCAGCAGCCGCCCCAGTCCGCACTCCACCACCGAATAGGAAATATGGACGCCCGCGCCGCCCCGCCGGTAAGTCGCCGGCGTCATCCCCAGCTCCGCCGACGCGCGCTCATAGAGCCTGCTTCCCGACCCGTAGCCCGCCTCGTAAAGCGCATCCGTGACCGAGCGCCCGTTGCGCACCTCGGAGCGGAACGTGTCGATGCGCCGGGCTTCGGCGTACTGCCGCGGCGTGATCCCCAGGTGCCGCCGGAACAAGCGAGCGAGCCGCTGCGCCGTGATGCCGAGATCCGTAGCCAGCGCATCCAGGCGCGTCGTCCCCGTCTCCATCTTCCGGCACGCGCGTTCGACCAGCGCGAGTCCGGAATCCTCCCGAGGCTTGCACCGCCGGCACGCGCGAAACCCCGCCCGCTCGGCGGCATCCGGGGCAGGGAAGTACCGAACGTTCGCCTGCAGCGGCCGCCGCGCCGGGCACGACGGCCTGCAATACACCCCCGTGGATTCGACCGCGAAGACGAACTTCCCGTCCCACCGCGCATCGCGCGTCTCCACCGCCCGCCACAGTTGTTTCTCGTTCATCCCGCCCCGGACCGCGACCGTCAGGGATCGGCCACCGGCACTCCGCATCTGCTGTTCGTTCATGCTTCGAGAATACGCCGCCCCTGGCTTCGATTCTATCCGGTTTCGCGCGTCAAACTGC
>DATNLV010000665.1:0-6303 GCA_035602665.1 Bryobacteraceae bacterium
TGGGTCCATTGGCCCCCCTGCTGCGTCGGAGGTGACAACTCGAAGATCGTGCCGCAGCCGCCGCCGCATGCCTGAGCATTGCCGCCGAACTGGGTCGCGCCATAGAGGTTGCCGATCGCGTCGAATACCAACCCCGTGCCGGGCTGCCGTCCGTCGGCGCCTCCCGCGAAGCGGTACAGCACGTTCTCGGTCCAGGCCCCGCCCTGTACTGTCGGCGGCACCAGCTGGAATACCGTCCCGTTGTTCCCGCTGCCTCCACCGGCCGCCGTCGTCCCGTAGAGTGCGCCATTGCTGTCGAATGGAATGCGTCCCACCGGAAATGGGTACTCTCCGTCATTGCCGCCGGCAAACGACCGGATGGTGGTTAGCGTCTGCGCCTGCGCCAGGCTACTGCCAGATACGGCCACCGCCAGCAACACGGCTGCACGCAAGTACGTCCTTGCCTTGTAAGTCTTCATAGCCCCCCTCTGTGGACACTCGTGAATCGCGGGTGTAGATCCCGCCCGGACACACTATATCCGAAAAAGGGAGTGCATTTATTTGCGCGCCGTCAGGAATTCTGTAAATAGTTTGTAAATCTTTCACCGCCAGAACTTCCACCACGGCCGCCGAGCCGAAGCCTTTGTGGCGCCGGTCTGCGGGTACGACGTCTGATCGAATACATGCAGCCCCACCACCGGCCCCCCCGGCTCCGCCCCGAGAAACGAAGGAAGCTCCAGCCGCTGCCAGATGGTATCGAGTTCGTTGAGGTAGAAGCTTCCCAGCGGGACCCCCGCTTCTTCCGGAAGCGGAGTGCCAGTCTCCACCGTATGGCCCGCCTCCCCGGTTATCGAGCGAATAGCCGCCCCCGCCTCGAACACAAGCAACTGCGCGAAGCCTGCCGTGCCCTGGGTAGTCGCCGCCACCACGCGGCCTACGCCGCGGCTCAATGCAGCGAGCGAGCCTCCGTCACCTGACATACACAACGATATATCGGCAATCACCGACCAGGCGCCATTCCGGAACAGCAGTTTCACATCGTTTGGATGAGTGCCCCGCAAATAGCCGCAGCGCGGAAGGGCCCACTGGTACGCGCTGTCCCAGGATGCGAACTGCTGAGCCGGTTCCTCGAGCCGTAGGGCGGGCCATGCCGCCAGCAAGGCCGCCTGAAGTACCTGTACCTCGCACTTAGCCGCCACGTAAGAGTAACTGTAGCTCACCGGTTGCTCCGGTACACATCCGTGCTCAGATACTTCAGCCCGGAATCGGCCATCAGCGTCACCACCTTCGCCTCCGGCCCCAGTCGCCCGGCCACCTCAATCGCCGCCACCACGTTCGCTCCAGACGACGTCCCGGCGAACAGCGCCTCCTCCCGCGCCATGCGCCGCGCCATCTCCTTAGCATCGTCGGTCCCGACCGCCACAATCTCGTCCACCAGCGCCGGCTCCCAAAGTGGAGGAACGTAGCCGATCCCAACCCCTTCGATCTTGTGCGGCCCCGCCCGCCCTCCCAGCAGCACGGAGGATTCCGCCGGTTCGACGGCGATGACCTTGATGCCCGGCTTGTATCGCTTCAGCACCGTAGCCACGCCGCGCAAAGAAGCCGCCGTCCCCACCGAGTGGACGAACGCGTCGATCTCGCCATTCGTCTGGCTCCAGATCTCCTCGCCCAGCGGGTAGTAGCCCGCGATGCTGTCCTGGTTGTTGAGCTGATCGGTCCAGTAAGTGTGAGGCTCCCGGCTGAACTCGCGAGCGGTTTCGATCATGTCCAGGATTAGCTTCTTCGTGGTGAGGCCGCCCTCGCTTGGGACCAGCGTCAGCTTCGCCCCCAGCGCCGCCATGTGATCCAGCTTCTCGCGGCTGAACGCATCGGACGTGACGATCCGTATGCCATAG
The DNA here is from genome assembly GCA_035602665.1 of Bryobacteraceae bacterium. Taxonomy (GTDB): domain Bacteria; phylum Acidobacteriota; class Terriglobia; order Bryobacterales; family Bryobacteraceae; genus DASWZN01. Next base: position 1,875 of record DATNLV010000665.1, read on the forward strand.
CCTCTCGCCGCGCACACCAAAGCGAGCGACGTCCCCGTGCTGCCGCCCGTGTACTCGAGTACGGTGTCTCCGGGCCGCAGCCGGCCGTCCTCCTCCGCCCGCGAGATCACCGCCCGCGCCATCCGGTCCTTCATGCTACCGGTCGGGTTCTCCCACTCGAGCTTCGCGAAGATCGCAGCGGAATCGGCCGGAACAACCTTGCGCAGCCGGACGATCGACGTGTTTCCAATCGCGCCAAGAACGCTCATGGATCGAGTCTACCTTCCCCCGCGCCATCCCTCTCGGATCAGCCGCCCCAATTCCGAAAGGCCCGAATCAAGATCCTCGCAAACCACCCTCCGGTAGTACTCAAGGGCGATCGGCAGTCCGAGTGCCTTCTGGCCGAACACAAAAGGAATCAATATCGCCGAGCGCGGTTTCTGCCCGCTCAGAATGGCGTTGTGGAAAGTGCGCCACTCGAACTCGGGCCAATGCCGGTTCAGCCGATGTTGGTCGGTTCCAGCCACGATCAGGCATCTGGCGCTGTACAGCGCTCTGTCGATTTGCTGGCTCCAATGGTTGCCCGGGTCTTTTTCGTAGAAGAACGCTGTCTTTCCGATTCCCTCGACGAACTCGTGGATCCTCCTCGCCAACGGCTCGTCTCCCTGGCCACAGCTGATGAATACCTCGTACTTCTTCCGCGACGGCTCGGGCGGCTCGGGCGGCCACGTCCGCCGTAGTTCCTGGTACCGGCACAGGATCGACCGCGTGACGGGGCAAAAATCGAACTTCGCCTCGAGTCCCTTGAAATACTCCAGCTCTTTCGGAGTTCTCACCGCCGGGAGCGAGTCCGTGAACTCCCCGTGGATCAACTCCTCAAAGCCCTTTCCGTCCCACGCCCTGCCGTTGTAATAGAACCGGTCGGGAATAAATTGGGTAGCGCCGCTGAGCAGTTGGCGATCCATGCGCGCCACTTCAAACAGGCCAACGGGACGATTGAGAACTATGTTGTCCATGATCTCGCCATCAAGCAACACCGCTTCATCCGCCACGCTGATCTTAGCGACTTTATCGATCTCGATCCCGAAGTCCGCCGCGTTGATGTTGACGAAACACCCGCCGCACTCGGCTGATTTATCCCTCCCCATTTTGATCGTGACCGAGTCCGGCCCGTCCAGCCACTTCAACGGCAGCTTGAGTGGTTTGAAGGACGCAATGTCCTGGTCCGGGTAGCACTCGGTCCAGATCTTTCGCGCCATCGCGAACTCGGCCCGGTCCTCGGGCGAGCCCGAATTCCACGCAAACACATAGCGGAGCCTCGCATCCGGATTCAGGACGATCAGCTCCTCGCGAAGTTCCCGCTCCATAGTCGCCAGCGGGTATAGCAGTTCCGCGCGCGAGTCGGAGCCTCCGTTCGCGATGTTCCATCCCACCGGGTAGATGTCGCGATAGAAGAGGCAGTAGTAGTCGCAGTTCCCCATTCTCACGATCGGCAAGGTCCCGCCGCTTGAATAGCGGAAGGGGAAGTCTTCGTCCTCGAACAGGAACGAGTCCGCCGTGCGGTCGAGCAGCATGGCGTTCAGTTGCTTCTGATAGGCCTCCTTCTTCCGTCCGAAATCGGGAATGTGATCCTGCAGGTAGTGCTTGGCGTGCCTGGTCGAGATCGCCGGCGTGGTGTTGTCGAACTTGATGGCAAGGTTCGCGCCTTGGCCGGATCGCTGCAGCTGAAATCGATCGAGCAGCACCTGCAGGAAACTGTTCTCCGCGGCTTCGAGCGGGCGCACGAACTCGGGCGAGTATTTCATTCCAGCCTCCTTCTCCCTTGGAAGCACGATTATACGCCTCGAGGATGCTACTCTGAGGCATCATGCGCGTCGCCGTCCTCGGCCCGCTATGCAAGGACGAGAACATCGTCCGTGGCCAGTCTCGCTTCGGCATCGGCGGCGTCACTTACTACGCCGGCCAGGCGCTTTCATCCCTCGGAGCTGACGTCGAGCTCTTCGCAACCTTCGGCGATGAGCCGGCCGGCTGGCTCGACGATTTTCACCCCGGCGTACTGCACCACATCCCCGCGCAAGGGACCATCACGTTCATCAACGAGTACAAGGACAACGTCGACGAGCGTGACCAACGCGCCATCATCCCGCCAAACACCATCGGGGCTGGCGACATCGGACCGTTGGATTGCGACGCGGTAATTCTAGGCCCGCTATTTCACGACAACTTCGAGGCCGACGTTGTTCGTAACATGCGCCAACCTGTCGCGCTAGCCGCCCAAGGCCTGATGCGATATCTCGAGGGCGGCGCCACCATAGTCTGGCGCCATCCCGAAAAGATACTCGAGTTCCTCCCGCGAGTCACTTACTTATTCGTCAATGAAGAAGAGGCGCGCTTCATAACCAAAAAGCAGTCGCCGCGTGACCAGTACGCTCTTCTTAGGGATCATGGAGCAACCACGGTCGTCATTACCCAAGGCTCCAAGGGTTCCGTGATCTATGATGGAAGCGATGAGCATGTCATCCCGGCATTCCCGCCGTCGAGCCTCGCGGACCCGACCGGCTGCGGAGACACCTACATGGCGGCCTTCATCTTCGCGACCGGCCTCCCCTGGAACCTCGACCACATCGGCCACTTCGCCGCCATGGCGGCAACCATGAAGCTAGAATGCCCAGGCCCACTTCAAGCCACTTCCTCGCACGTCCAGCAAAGACTCCATGCCGCTCAACCCTAAGACATGGCCACCATCGACCATCCACCATCGACCGTGCTATCAAGGCATTTCCGCAGGTCCTTCAGAGACTCCAGGCCGCTCATCCCTAAGACATGGCCCGCCTTCTCACCATCGACCATCGACCATCCACCATCGACCGTGCTATCAAGGCATTTCCGCAGGTCCTTCAGAGACTCCAGGCCGCTCAACCCTAAGACATGGCCACCATCGACCATCGACCATCCACCATCGACCGTGCTATCAAGGCATTTCTATTCGTGACGGGCGCGCTTTTCCTGTCGGGCTGCGGCGGCGAAAGCACCACGCCGGTTCAGCCCGTGGTTCCCGTCGAAGATCCGCTGTTCGACGAGTGCATCTCTACGGCGCCCGTCGATGCCGGCAATCCGAACCAGCCGGTCATCTCACTCAACGGATCGCGAGTCGTGAATCAGCCGCTGGGCACGCCGTACGTCGACGCCGGCGCAACGGCCAGCGACCCGAAGGACGGCGATCTTACCGGCCATATCGTGGTCACGGGCCTGGACGCGGTGAACACCGGCGCGGTGGGCGACTACATGATCCGGTACGACGTGACCGACAGCCAGCAACTGCCGGCCCCCGAAGCCGTCCGGTTGGTGCGCGTGAACGCGGGTAGTTTTGAGGTGCAGACCGCCAGAGACATCGGCTCGACCGGCGCGCACATGGGCTACTACGAACACCTGCCCGTCCACTACAGTGACGATCCCAACCAGACCTTCCCGCTCATCGTCTTTATCCACGGCTGGGGCCGCGCCCGCTTCCTCGACGCTTACACGGAGCAGGTCCCACTCTCCAGCCTCGCCGCGGTCAATCTGGCTGGACTGATCGACGGATCCTACGGCACCTGGGATCCATCGCGGCCGTTCATCGTGCTCTCGCCGCAGAAGTGTCTGGACGCGCTGACCTACGGCGTGACCGCGGCCCGGATGAAGCTCTTCATCGACTACGCCATCCACACTTACAAGGTGGACCCAACCCGCATTTACATGGGCGGCCACAGCCAGGGCTCGGGGGATACCTGGGACTACGTCACGAACTACCCGCAACAACTGGCGGCCGTATTTCCCATCTCGGGCGGCTATGGAACCTCTTCGGGGTGCGTGTTGAAGGAGACGCCGGCCTGGGCGTTCAACGGCGAGGACGACACGACGGTGCCCTATCAGAACCAGGTCGACACGGTGGATTCCATCAACGCGTGCAATCCCGTCGAGCGCGCCAGGCTCACCGTCATCCCCGGCGCCGGCCACGACGACGCCGAGACCGACGTACTCACTCTATCGGCTCTGGGCCAAGGCTTGGCGCCATACGACGTTTACGATCGGAGCATCTACGATTGGTTGCTGAACCACACCCGCCCCGGTCCTGCAGCCAGAGGGTTCGAGGTCACACCCGAGGAGGTCGTTTCGGGGGAACGCGCCACCATCAAGTGGTCATTCACGGGCGCAAACTCCTGCGCAGCCTCCGGCGATTGGCTAGGGTCCAGGCCGGCGCGTGGCGCGGAGACACTGGCACTATCAGTCCCTGGCCTGTATAACTACGTCCTGACCTGCACCGGTCCCGCCGGGACCACCGCGCGGACAGTGGCGTTGAAGGTCAGGGATCACGTGCCGATCAAGGTGATCGATTCTTCTGCCGCCCATCGGCGCTAGTCGGCCACCACCGGCCATCCACTATCGACCATCGGTCTTCGAGGTCGTTGGG
>DATNLV010000634.1:0-12437 GCA_035602665.1 Bryobacteraceae bacterium
GATATCGTACACGCGGCAGACATTGGGATGCGAGACCTGCCGCGCGATGCGCACTTCGTTGCGGAACCGTGCGAGCGTGGCCTCATCCGACGTCCACCGGGCCGGAAGAAACTTGAGGGCCACCGTCTGGCCCAAAAGCAGATCATTGGCGCGGTACACCTCGCCCATGCCTCCGCGACCCAACAGGCTCACGACCCGGTAGCGTTGCCCCAGCAGGGTTCCCGGTGGGAAGCGGCCCTCGTCCATGTTCTTGGAAGAAGGCGGAGTGGAACTGCGCGGCTGGCCGACGGTCGCAGTGGCGGCGCTCGGTGCGGCGTCCAGCAATGCGCCGCACTTCCCACAGAACGCATTCTCCGGTGGGACGAAGGTCGCGCATGACGAACAAACTCTCACTGCCTCCCCTTCCTGGCGCAGCTTGCTGTGCTAGTGCTGGATTGCTGTAGCGATTGTACACCGCCAGGGCGGGCTGAACGGGCACGGCGATAGGCAGTAGTAGGCCGGCAAACCGGAAGCTGACCACTACCGGAAAGTCGCGCCGGGAATGTCGCGCCGGAAATGACGGCCTCCTTCCGCCGTGCTATCATTGAGCTTCCAACCCCCCGAAGAGTCACTTAGAGGATCTGGTGGAGAAGCTGTGGCAATTCAAACACTTGCGGTCAATGTCGCCGCCCGCCTGACCACCCGAACGGCCCTCGGGAGGGCCGCCGCTCGCTGATGCCCGCCGCTACCTCCGCCGTCCGCTTCCGCCAGCGCGCCGAACTGCTGGACTTCCTTCTGGAAGTGTCGGCGGCCACCTCGGAAACCCTCACCGATCTGGACGGTCTGCTGGCCAACGTGGCCGACATCATTCGCAAGGTAGTGCCGTACGAACTCTTCGCGCTGCAACTCTACAACGAGAAACAGAAGACGCTGCGCATACGGTACGCCATCGGCCACCGCGACGAGGTGGTCAAGAACCTGGTAGTGAATCTTGGAGAGGGGCTCACAGGAACCGCGGCGCAAACGCGCCTGCCCGTGCTGGCGGCCGACGTGCGCCGCGACCCGCGCTACCTCAACGCCCTGGACGCCGTGCGCGCCGAATTGGCCGTGCCGATGCTGGCGCGCGGCAAAGTGGTGGGCGTCATCGACGTGCAATCGACGCGCGTGGGCGCCTACACGGAATACGACCGCTCGCTGCTGCGCGTCATTGCCGCGCGCGTGGCGGTGACCATCGACAACGCGCGCCTCTTCCGGCGTGTGGACCGCCAGAACAAGACGCTCAAGCTGCTCTCGCAGGTCTCGCAGGAGTTCTCGTCCATACTGGACCTGAACGAGCTGCTGGCGCGCATCGCGGCCTCCGTAAAGACGCTGATCAACTACGACGCCTTCAGCGTCCTGCTGCTGGACGAGAAAGCGAACGTGCTGCGCCACCGCTTCAGCGTGCGTCACGATCAGCGGGTGCGCATCGATAACGTCCCGCTCTCAAAGGGCATCACCGGCCTGGCGGCGTCATCGCGCAAGGCGGTGCGCTCGCACAATACGCTGCAGGACCCGCACTACATTCCCACGCACCCGGATGTGCGTTCGGAAGTGGCCGTGCCGCTACTCTCCCAGGACCGCGTGGTGGGCGTGATGGACATCGAGAGCGACCAGTACGCCTATTTCACGGATGACCACGTGCGAATGCTGACGCTGCTGGCGCCGCAAATCGCCAGCTCGGTTGAGAATGCGCGCCTCTACGGCGAGGTGGCCGAGCGCGAGCGGAAAATCGAGCAGGACCTGGTATCGGCGCGCGAGCTGCAGGCGGCCCTGCTGCCCTCGGAAGCCCCGGACCTGAGGGGCCTCGATGTCGCGATCGGGTACCGGCCGGCGCGCATCATCGGCGGCGACCTCTACCACTTCTTCGAATACATCGACGATGCGGCGCTGATCACGATGGGCGACGTGAGCGGCAAAGGCGTGGCCGCGGCGCTCTACGGCGCGCTGGCGAGCGGCCTGCTGCGCACGATGGTTCCCTCGCGGCGCGATCCCGCGCTCCTGCTGAGGCTGCTCAACCAGGCGCTGATGCAACGCAAGGTGGAGGCGCGATTCGTCGCGCTGCTCGTCATGCTCTGGCACGCGGGCACGCGGCGTCTTACCATGGCGAACTCGGGCGCCATGCCGCCGGTGATCTGCCGCGGCTCGGAGATCATCAAGCCGCAGGTGGAGGGAGTGCCGCTCGGCTTGCTGCCCGATCGGGAGTACGACAACCTCGTCTTCCAGGCGCACCCGGGCGACCTGATCGTAGTCTTTTCGGACGGCATTACCGACCAGCTCAATCCTGCGGGTGCCGACTACGGCCGAAGGCGCCTGATCGAGATTCTGAAGAAGGTTTGCGCCGGAACGCCGCAGACGGTGATCGACGCGGTCTTCGCTGACCTGGACCGCTTTGCGGAATCGAGCCCGGCCTTCGACGATCAGACATTGCTGGTGCTGCGTGTGAAGTAGAAAAACATTTGGCCACGAATGAACACGAATACACACGAATGGGAAACAAGTTCTTATTCGTGTCCATTCGTGTTCATTCGTGGCCAGTAGTTTTTTGGGTTTAGAACATGGCTAGTTCCTGTCACTACGATCAGAACGATCTCTTTTGCGAAGGCGTCTCGCTGGCCGACCTTGCGGCGCGGGCGGGGACGCCCTGCTACGTCTATTCGAGCCGCGCGATTGTCGAGAACTACCGCGCCTATGATGAAGCGCTGGCGGGCATCCCGCACCGCATCTGCTACGCGACCAAAGCCAACTCGAGCCTGGGCGTGGTGCACCTGCTGGCCCAGGCCGGCTCGGGCTTCGACATCGTCTCGGGAGGCGAGCTGTACCGGGTGCTGAAGGCCGGGGGCAAGGCGCCGGACGTGGTTTTCTCGGGCGTGGGCAAGACGGCCGATGAGGTTGAATACGCGCTCGCGGAGGGCATTCACAGCTTCAACTGCGAGTCCGAAGCGGAGCTGGCGCTGATCGACGCACTGGCCGCGCGGCGGGGCGTAAAGGCGCGCGCGGCGGTGCGCGTGAATCCGGACGTGAGCCCGGAGACGCATCCCTACATCGTGACGGGCCTGCGGGAAAACAAGTTCGGAATCGCCATCGCGGAAGTGGAAGAGGTCTACGAACGCGCGCGCGGGTTGCGCAACGTGGCGCTCGAAGGCGTGAGTTGCCACATCGGGTCGCAGATTCTGGACGCCGATTCCATCCTCGAAGCCGTGGACAAAATGCTCGCTTTGGTGGAGCGCCTGCGGGCGCGCGGCATTCCCATCCGCTCGCTCGATCTGGGCGGCGGCCTGGGCATCGCGTACCGCCCCGCGGAGCGCACGCCGGAAATCGGGGCGTTCGTCGAGGCGATCCGGTCGAAGATCGAGGGCCGGGACCTGTTTCTGGTGCTCGAGCCGGGCCGCTCCATCGTGGGCGAAGCCGGCGTGCTGCTGACGCGGGTGCTCTACCGGAAGTGCAGCCAGGCGAAGGAATTCATCGTGGTGGATGCGGCCATGAACGACCTGATCCGGCCGTCGCTCTATCAGTCGCACCACGAGATCGTACCGGTGCGCAAGGCGGTGCGCGGCAAGATCCTGGCCGACGTGGTGGGGCCGATCTGCGAGAGCGGCGACTTCCTGGCGCGGGACCGCGAGATCGGAGACGTGCTGCCGGGCGACCTCCTGGCGGTGGCCACGGTGGGCGCTTACGGTTTCGTGGCCGCTTCGAATTACAATGCGCGCGTCAGGCCGCCCGAGGTTCTGGTCGAAGGCAGCCAGTGGCGCACCATACGGGAACGGGAAACGTACGACGACCTGGTCCGCGGCGAGCGCATCTAGGAACGTGGGGCAGGACTCCATCAGTCCCGCCGCAGCAGTCGGCCCCGATCCGCCGCGGTCATCTTCTCCGCCGCCAGCCGCAAAACCAGCCGTGGTGTGCGCGCGGCGCGCGGCAGCAGGAACGCCATCACTTCTGCCGGCTTCTTCGGATAGGTCTCCTTCAAGACCCAGCCCACGCCCTTTTGCACCATGTCGTCCGGGTCCTCGAGCAAAGCGCCCGTGATGCGGAAGATCGCCGCCGCGTGCCGTGCCTGCTTCGCTTCCTGGAGCAGCGCCACAGCGGCAGCCCGGCGCTTCCAGCGGTTGCGCGAGCCCACCCAGGCATCGAGCTCGCCGATCAACGCCGGTTCGTTGCCGATGGATGCGGCCAGCAGCCACGAAGCCACGCCGTCGCAACTCGCCCAGTTGCCGACGTAGCGATCGATCCAGCGCTCGAACAACCTGAACTCGCGCGCGCCGCACCGCTTCACGCGCCGCCGGTAGATGAGGATCGCGATGCCGGCCTCCTCAATCTTGCCGCTCTTCCAGAGTTCGGCCGCCAGCTTCGCGAGCGCGGCCTCCGGCCATTCCTTCACCTCGCCCCACGCCTCGCGCGCGACGGCCTTCACCTCCGGCGCGCGCACGCCGTATGCATCGACAGGCTCTCGGAAGAAGTTCTCGACGCCTCTGCGAAACTCCGCGTCGGCCCGCGCCCGCAGCCCGGCCCGGATCTGAGTAAGCACGTCGCTCATGGTCATGACAAGGCTCTTTCCTGGTATTTCCTATTCGTGTTCATTCGTGTTCATTCGTGGCCAGTCTTGTTTTATGCCTCCCGTTCGATGCGCACGCGTGCGATGCGGTTGTGGTCCATCTCCAGGATGGTGAACCGCCGGCCTTCGTCTTCTACCGACTCGCCCGGCTTGGGGATGTAGCCGAGGCGGAAGAGCAGGAATCCGGCCAGCGTCTCGAAGCCGGCGTTGGTCGGCAACTCGATCGCGTACTGGGTTTCCAGGTCGCGGATCGACACCGCGCCTTCGAGCTCCACCACCTTGCTGACCAGCGAAGGCTTGGGCCGGCGGACATCGTGCTCGTCCTCGATCTCGCCGAAGATCTGCTCGAAAACGTCCTCCATGGTCACCAGGCCGGCGATGGTGCCGAACTCGTCCACCACCAGCGCCATGTGCGCGTGGTGCGCCCGGAACTCGTCCACCATCTGGTTCAGCGGCTTGCTCTCCGGGACCACCACGTGCCGGCGCAGAAGCGGGCGTAGTTGGAACGGCGGACCCGGGACACCGGTGCGCGCGGCCGCCCGCATGCGTTGCCAGACCGGCAGCAGGTCCTTGTAGTGCAGAATCCCCACAATCTTTTCCGGCGCGTGTTCGTAGACGGGAACCCGCGTGTATTGGTTCTCGATCAGGGTGCGCAGGGCGAGGTCGAGAGACGCTTCGATCGACAGCGAGACCATGTCGTTCCGCGGGACCATGATTTCCCGCACCGAGACGTTCTGCAGGTCGAGAATGTGGTCGAGCGCAGCTTCTTCGAAGGCCGTGATCCGCCCCGCCGCGCGCACCGAGCTCGCGATCAGCTTCAGCTCCTCCACGGAGTGCGAGGTCTGCCCGGAGACACCCAGCCGGAACATGCGCGAAACCGCGGTCGAGGAGCGCTCGAGCACGTAGATGAACGGCTGCGAGATGCGGTAGAACACCAGCAGCAGCGGCGCCGCCACCACCGCGTAGCGCTCGGCCTGTTTGATTCCGAAGTTCTTCGGCGCCACCTCGCCGAACACCACCATGCAGAAGGTCAGCAGCAGGAACGCCAATACCAGGGCGGCCGCGTGCACCCAGGCTTCGGCCCGGGGCGCCACCAGCGGCTGCACCGCGGACATAAGCAGACGGTAGAGCGTGTCTTCACCGGCCCATCCCGCGCCAAGACCCGCCAACGTCACGCCGACCTGCACGGTGGAGAGCAGGCGCTCCGGGCGGCTGAGCAGGTTCAGAGCCGCCTGCGCCCCGACGTTTCCCTCCGCGGCCAACTCCCGCAGCCGCGAGGCCCGCGCCGAAATCAGCGACAGCTCGGCCGACGCGAAGAAAGCATTGACCCCCACGATCATCCCCAGCAGCAGCAGCCGGTAACCTAAGTAAGTCTCATCCATAAGACGCCTCTAGTGGGGCGGACCCCCTGGTCCGCGCGGGTCCCCCTGGACCCGCTTTCTTGCGGTACGACGACCACGCCGACGGGGGCGCCGGCCGCGGACCAGGGGGTCCGCCCCACGGAATTCCAGTAAAATCGTGACGTGACTCTCAAGCGCGCGCTCCGGTACGTAAACCTGATCTTACTCATCGTACTTCTTCTGGCCGCGATTGCCGTCTACTGGTGCGCCTGGCGACCGCTGCCGCAGACTTCGGGATCAATCGCCGTCCCCATTGCGCAGCGTGCCACGGTCGCGCGCGACGCCCTCGGTGTCCCGCACATCACGGCGGCCACCGTCGATGACGCGCTGTTCGTCCAGGGATACGTTACGGCCCAGGAGCGCCTCTTCCAGATGGACGCTTTCCGTCGCTACGCCGGCGGCAGCCTGGCGGAGGTCTTCGGGCCCGCGCTGCTCGATACCGACCGCGAAGCGCGCCGCCTGCGCATGGACCGTATCGCCGAGATGCAGGCCGCGCTGCTGCCCGCCGCCGACCGCGCCGTGCTGGCCGCCTACGTCCGCGGCGTCAACTATTTCATCGAGACGCACCGCGGCTGCCTGCCTCTGGAGTTCACCGTGCTCCGCTACGACCCGCGGCCGTGGACCATCAAGGATTCCATCCTGATCGCGCTCTATATGTACCGCGAGCTGACGGTCTCCTGGCGCGACAAACTCGTCAAGAGCGCCATGCTGGAGGGCGGGGACGCGGCCAAGGTCGATCTACTGTTCCCGCCGCGCATGAGCGGCCGGGTTCTTCCCGGTTCGAACGCGTGGGTGCTGGCGGGCTCGCGAACCGCTACCGGCCGTCCGCTGCTGGCCAACGATCCGCACCTGCAGTACTCCATTCCATCGATCTGGTACATGGTGCACCTGCGCGCGCCGGGGCTGAATGTCTCCGGAGTCTCGCTGCCGGGCCTGCCTTGCGTCATCATAGGCCACAACGACCACATCGCCTGGGGCGAGACCAACGTCGGGTTCGACGTGCAGGATCTGTATCTCGAGAAGATCGACCTGCGCTCGGGCCACTACGTATTCCGCGGCCAGGTCGAGCAGGCGCGCCGGGAGCGCGAGCTGATTCCCGTCAAGGGCGCGGCGCCGGTCGAGTTTGCGCAGTGGGTCACGCGGCACGGTCCGGTGTTTGTCGACGGCGGCCGCGCGATGGCCATGCGCTGGGCCGCCGACGAGCCCGGCGCGGTGACGTTTCCCATGCTCGATCTCGACCGCGCCCGCGACTGGCCTGGGTTCCTGGCGGCGCTCGCCCGCTTCCCGGGGCCGGCCCAGAACTTCGTGTATGCCGATACGGCCGGGCATATCGGATATCACGTCGCCGGCCGCCTTCCCATCCGCAAGAACTATGTAGGTGATGTGCCGGTCGATGGCAGCTCCGGCGACTACGAGTGGGCCGGCTACATTCCCTTCGGCGAGTTACCCCAGACTTACGATCCGGCTTCGGGCGTCATCGTCACCGCCAACCAGAATCCGTTCCCGGCAGACTATCCTTACCCGGTTCACGGTGAGTTTGCCGCGCCCTACCGCGCGGAACGCATTTACTCGCTACTTACTGGGCGGAGTAAGTGGAAAACTGCGGAGATGCTCGGCGTACAGACCGATGTCTACTCCTCGCTGGCGCAATATGTGGCGCAGCGGGTGGTCCAGGCCTACGGCGCTCCCGGTGGCGATAGCGCGGCCGCCGTGGCGCTGTTACGCTCCTGGGACGGCCGGATGACCAGCGGCCCGGCGCCGCTGATTGCGATTCTCACCTACGATCATCTGCGCCAGGCCATGGCCGAACGCGCTTCGCCCTCCAAGTCCCTGGAGTACGGGGGCAGCCAGCCTCGGGGCGCGGCCTACATGGCCGCTCCGCAGGTGGTCGAGGATCTGCTGCGCAACCAACCGCGCGATTGGTTCCCCGATTACGACGGGCTGCTCCTGCGCTGCTTCCGCGACGCCCTCGACGAGGCACGGCGCGTCGAAGGCCGCGACATTACTAAGTGGGACTACGGCTGGTACAACGCATTGCTGATCGAGCAGCCCGTGGGCACCCACTTCCCCCTGGTCGGCAGGTATTTCAACATCGGCCCGCTCGCGCACGAAGGCTCGCCGGTCACGGTCGAGCAGACCACACACCGTCTCGGCCCTTCCATGCGCACAGGTGTCGATCTCGCCGATCTCGATCGCTCTTACATGAACATCGTCGTCGGCCAGTCCGGGCACTTTCTCTCCAGCCACTACAAGGACCAGTGGGACGCCTATTACACCGGCCGCAGCTTCCCCATGCAGTTCGACAAAGTGGATGTGAAGGACACTCTGGTCTTCGAGCCGGCGCATTAGGGCCATTGCGGCCCAGGCCATCGCCCGCTACGCCTGCCAGCCGAAGTCGTGCAGTCGCACATCTTGGCCTTTTGGTATCCCAATGCGATCATCTCGGCTGCCCGGTCGAACTCCAACGTCCGGCACGCGTTCCTGGCGATTTCTATGACCGTGTCCGGTGGATAGGTGGCCAGTTTCTGGCGCGCTATCGTGCTCTGCATGGCGTCGAACGCCTGAATGGCGATTTCGTACGCTCCCCAATCCCGACTGCCGCCGCTTGTCTCGGATGGTTGGAGGCGGCCGATGAAGCGATTGATCTTCTCTCGGAGCGGGGACGAAGCGGACTCCGCGGCGGCACTCACGTCAACCGGTTCTATCGCACTCCCAGCGGGCCCGTTCAGGTTCACGGCGATCGTCATGTCGGTTTCATCGGCAAACGTCGGCGCGATGGGCACGGGATTCAGTATCCCCCCATCGACGAGATCGACCCCCTTGTACTTGAACGGAGTGAAGAAGAGAGGTATCGCGAAAGAGGCGCGCATGGCATCGAAGAGACTGCCCGACCGCATCCAAACCTCCTTCTGGCCTCTCAGGTCCGTGGCGACGGCCGTGTAGGAAATCGGGAGGTCTTCGATCAATTTCTCCCCTACCAGGCCGATCAGGGTGTTGACGAGTTTCTCACCTCTCACCAGTCCCCTCTTCTCCCACGAAAGATCGAGCAGCGTGACGATGTCGACTCTCGTCAAGGAACGCACCCATTGCTCATACTCGTCCAGTTTCCCGGCAGCGTAGATGCCCCCGATGACGGCGCCGATCGAGCAGCCGACTATCGATTTGATCTCGAAACCACTTTCTTCAAGCCAATGAATGACGCCGATGTGCGCCAAACCTCGAGCGCCGCCGCTTCCGAGAACCAGGGATACGGTCTTCCTCTTCGTCGTCGACATCTTCTCACCGCATGCCTTTCATTGAGACGCCAGCATGTATCTCAAGGGCGACCCGCGCCGCTAGTCCTCGTCGTCGCTCACCTTGAGCACGGCCAGGAACGCTTCCTGCGGGATCTCCACCCGGCCCACGCGCTTCATGCGCTTCTTGCCCTCTTTTTGCTTCTCGAGCAGCTTGCGCTTGCGCGAGATGTCGCCGCCGTAGCACTTCGCCAGCACGTTCTTGCGCAACGGCGCGATGGTCTCTCGCGAGATGATCCGGTTGCCGATGGCCGCCTGCAGCGCCACCTCGAACATCTGCCGTGGGATCAGCTTGCGCAGCCGCGAGATCAGCGACTTGCCCCGGTCGTAGGCGTTGTCCTTGTGGATAATGATCGACAGCGCGTCCACCGGCTCGCCCGCCACCAGCACGTCCAGCTTCACCATGGGCGAGATGCGGTATCCCGCCAAATGGTAATCGAGCGACGCATACCCGCGCGACACGGTCTTCAGCCGGTCGTAGAAATCCAGCACGATTTCGTTCAAGGGCAGGGAATACACAAGCAGCACCCGCCCGGTGCCGATGTAATCGAACTTACGCTGCTCGCCGCGCTTCTCCTCGAGCAGCTTCAGGATCTCGCCGATCGATTCCTCGCGCGTGATCACGGTGGCCTCGATGATCGGCTCTTCCACCTGCTCGATGTCAGCCGGGTCCGGCCACTTAGTCGGGTTATCGACCTCGATCAGTTCGCCCGCGCGCGTCAGCACACGGTAGCGCACGGCCGGCGCGGTAGTAATCAGGTCGATGTTGAACTCGCGCTCCAGCCGCTCCTGCACGATGTCCATGTGCAGCAGGCCCAGGAATCCGCAGCGGAAGCCGAACCCCAGCGCTTGGGAGTGCTCCGGCTCGAAGCCCAGCGAACTGTCGTTCAGTTGCAGCTTTTCGAGCGCGTCGCGCAGCACGCCGTGCTCGTGCGATTCCACCGGGTAGAGCCCGGCGAACACCATGGGCTTGACGTCCTCGAACCCCGGCAGCGGCTCGGCAGCCGGCGCAAGATCGTCGGTGACCGTGTCGCCGATCTTGGCGTCCAGCACCCGCTTGATGTTCGCGAACATGAACCCGACCTCGCCCGCCGAAAGCTCGTCGCACGGGATCGGCTTGGGCGACTGGTAGCCCAACCCCTCCACATCGAACGTCTCGCCGTTGGACCACAGCCGGATCCGCTGCTTCATCTTCAGCCGGCCGTCGATCACGCGCAGCAGCGTGATCACGCCGCGATACGGATCGAACCAGGAATCGAAAATCAGCGCCCGCAGCGGCGCGTTCGGGTCGCCTTTGGGCGGCGGCACCAGGTGGACGATCGCTTCGAGGACCTCCGGAACGCCGAGGCCAGTCTTCGCACTTACCAGCAGCGAGCCCGTGGCATCCAGGCCGATCAGCTGCTCGATCTGCTCCTTGATCCGTTCCGGCTCGGCCACCGGCAGGTCGATCTTGTTGATCACCGGGATCAACTCCAGGTTGTGATGCAGCGCCAGGTAGGTGTTGGCCAGCGTCTGGGCTTCCACGCCCTGCGACGCATCGATCACCAGCAGCGCGCCCTCGCAAGCCTGCAGGCTGCGCGAAACCTCGTAGCTGAAATCCACGTGGCCCGGCGTGTCGATAAGGTTGAGCTGATACCACTCGCCGTCGGTGGCGCGGTAGTTGAGCCGCACCGCGTGCGCCTTGATGGTGATGCCGCGCTCGCGTTCCAGGTCCATCGAGTCCAGCACCTGCGCCATCATTTCGCGCTGCGACAAAGCCCCGGTAATCTCCAGCAGGCGGTCCGCCAGCGTGGACTTGCCGTGGTCGATATGCGCGATGATAGAGAAATTCCGGATTGATCGCGGGTCCATGAGGTATGATGTGCTCTGGAACACCCAGTATCCCATATGTCTTATAACCTCATTACTTTTGAGGCCTCTGAGGACGGCGTCGCGCTCGTCACGGTCAACCGGCCGGAGAAGCTGAACGCCCTCAACGCTGCTGTCATGGGAGAGCTGGACGACGCTTTTCGCCGCGTCGAAGGCGACCCCGCCGTGCGCGGGTTGATCCTGACCGGCGCGGGAGACAAGGCCTTTGTGGCCGGCGCCGATATCGGCGAGCTGCCCGTAGGCCACGCGCTCGCGGCGCGCGAAATGTCGTTGCGGGGGCAGGCGGTCCTGGGGCGGCTGGAGCGGATGGGAAAGCCCTCCATCGCCGCCATCAACGGATACGCCCTGGGCGGCGGCCTGGAACTGGCACTGTGCTGCACCATGCGCATCGCTTCCGAAAACGCGAAGCTGGCGCTGCCCGAGATCAAGCTCGGCATCATGCCGGGTTACGGCGGAACCCAGCGCCTTTCGCGCCTGGTGGGCCGGGGGCACGCGCTCGAGATGCTGCTAACGGGCGGACTCATCGACGCCGCCGAAGCCGGCCGCATCGGCCTGGTCAACCACGTCGTGCTACAAACGGAGTTGCTGAATTTTTCGCGGGCGTTGCTGCGCGGGATTTTCGAGAACGCGCCGCTCGCGGTCGCGAGTATTCTGGAGACCGTCGATACCGGCTTGAACACCGGACTGGACGAGGGCCTCCGATTCGAAGCTGCCGTGTTCGCCACCCTGGCGGCCAGCGAAGATGCAGCCGAGGGCACGCGCGCGTTTCTCGAAAAGCGCAAGCCCGTTTTCAAAGGAAAGTAGACATGGAGAATTCAATCATCGAGGGCCATCTGAGTGCGGCTGGCCTCAAGTTTGCGATCGTCGTCAGCAGGTTCAACGGCATCATCACGGACCGGCTGCTGGCCGGGGCGCTCGATGCCCTCACCCGCACCGGGGGCAACGAGCCGCTCGAGATCGTCAAGGTGCCCGGTTCCTGGGAGCTGCCGCTGGTGGCGCGCGAACTGGCCCGCCAGAAGCGGCACGACGCGGTGATCTGCCTCAGCGCCGTGATTCGCGGCGATACGCCGCACCACGAGTACATCGCCTCCGAAGCCGCCAAGGGTCTGGCGCAGGCCAGCCTGGAGACGGGCGTTCCCATCAGCTTCGGGGTGCTCACCACCGATACGCTCGACCAGGCCGTCGACCGCGCCGGAGCCAAGGGCGGCAACAAGGGTTTTGACGCCGCCATGTCGGCCGTCGAGATGGGCAATCTCATGCGCCGCCTGCGCGCGGGCGCCTGAAGCCGCATGCCGTCTCGCCACC
>DATNLV010000640.1:0-5413 GCA_035602665.1 Bryobacteraceae bacterium
GGACCCGCCACACGCACTTCCACCACGCGCAACCCGCTCTCCTTCGCCTTGTTGGCGGCCGTGAGCGCGGCCTGCTGCGCGGCGAACGGAGTGCCCTTGCGCGATCCCCGGTAGCCCAGCGAACCGGCGCTCGACCACGCGATCACATTCCCCACCGGGTCGGTGATGGTCACAATGGTGTTGTTGAACGTCGCCTGAATGTGAACCAGACCGGTCGGGACGCTCTTCTTTTCCTTCTTCTTGAAGGACTTCTTCTTGGACGATTTTGCAGGTGCTTTGGCCATTCCGCCTCTTTACGTCTTCGACGCCGACTTCTTCTTGTTGGCGACCGTGCCACGCCGCGGTCCCTTGCGCGTGCGCGCGTTGGTGTGGGTCCGCTGACCGCGCACCGGAAGGCCGCGCCGGTGCCGCAGCCCGCGATACGCGCCCATTTCGATCAGGCGCTTGATGTTCATCGAGATCTCCTTGCGGAGGTCTCCTTCGACAGCGCCCTCTTCTTCGATGATCTGGCGGATCTTGCTCACTTCTTCCTCGGCCAGATCGGCGATCTTTTTGTTGGGGTCCACACCCGCCCGATAGAGAATCGAGTTGGACCGGGCACGGCCGATGCCGTAAATGTACGTCAGCCCGATCTCGGCTCTCTTCTTGTTGGGGAGATCCACGCCCGCGATACGCGCCATATCTTACTCCCTCATCCTTGCCGCTGCTTGTGCTTCGGATTGGTGCAGATGACCCGGACCACACCCTGGCGGTGGATCACCTTGCACTTGTCGCAAATCTTTTTAACCGACGCCCGAACTTTCATGATGTCGACTCCCAGTCGATGGTCGATGGCCGATGGTCGATGGTCAAAGGCCATCGACTATCCACCATCCACCATCAACCGCCTTTCAAAACCTTCGTAATCCGCCCCCGGCCCGGATCGTGCGGAGAAAGCTCAACGCACACCCGATCGCCCGGACGGACCCGGACAAAATTCTTAACCGCGGCCCCGGCCGCATGCGCCAGGACTTGCTCGCGATTCTCTAACTCAACCCGGCAGGTCGCGTTCGGCAGCAACTCCAGAACCTTGGCGACCAGTTCCTTCAACGAACCTGTCGATGGTCGATGGTCGATAGCCGATGGTCCATCGCGCCCCGGCCTTTCACCATCCACCATCGACTATCCACCATCGACGCTCGGCTCGTTACGGCCGCGTCAAAACCCACGGTCCATTCTCAGTCACGGCAACGCAATGCTCAAAATGCGCCGAATACGACCCGTCCGCCGCCACCGCGGTCCAGCGATCGCGCAACACCCTGGCTTCCGGCTTCCCGGCGTTCACCATCGGCTCGATCGCCAGCACCATTCCTTCTTTCAACCGCGGATTCTCGTTCTTGCGGTCCACGTAATTGGGAACCTGCGGCTCTTCGTGAAGCTGCGTCCCTATCCCGTGGCCCACGTACTCCCGAACCACCGAAAACCCGTTCGACTCCACGTGCTTCTGAACCGTCCCGCAAATGTCGAAAAGCCGGTTGCCCGGCCGGACCTTGTCGATCGCCAGTTCCAGCGCCTCGCTGGTCACCTGCATCAGCCGTTCCGTCTTCGGATCCTGAGCGCCGACGGCCACCGTCACCGCCGAATCCCCGTAGTAGCCCTCCAGAGCCACCCCGGTATCGATCGACACGATATCGCCGGGTTTCAAAACCCGCTTGGCCGACGGCATGCCATGCACAATCTCTTCGTTTACCGAAGTGCACAGCACGAACGGATACTTCGACCCCGCCGCCGCCGCAAAATATCCCTTGAACGCCGGCTTCGCGCCCGCGTCCCGCATCATCTTCTCGGCCGCCGTTTCCAGATCCAGCGTCGTGACGCCCTCGCGAACCATCTCGCGGAGCTTCTGCAGGATCTGCCACACCAGCAGGCCGCTACGCCGCATCTTCTCCAACTCCGCGGCGGTCTTGCGAATGATCATCCGTTCTTCAATCCGTCGAGGATCTTTGCCGTCAGTTCCTCGGGAGCGCCATTGCCGCCCACTGCCTCTACCAGCCTGTATCCATTGACCTTGAAGAAGTCCATCACGGGAAGCGTCTGGGCGTTGTACGCCTCGAACCGTTTCCGCATGACGTCCTCTTTGTCATCCTCGCGCTGGATCAGCGGGGTGCCATCCCGGTCGCAAACGCTGTCGTTTTTCGGAGGATTCGAAGCCAGGTTATAGACAGCGCCACAGGCCGGACACGAGCGGCGGGCCGTAATTCGCTCTATGATTACATTGTAATCCACAACAAGGTTGACCACCACCTTGGGGACACCCCGGCTTCTCAGGGTGCAGTCCAGCATCGCCGCCTGGTTCGCCGTGCGGGGATAGCCATCCAGGATAAACCCCGCCCCGCAATCGGAATCGCCGAGCCGCTCCGCCACGATCTGGTTCACCAGCTCGTCGGGCACCAACTGGCCCGATTCCATGATCTGCTTCACCTGCTTGCCGAGCTCCGTCCCTTCCTTCACGTTCTTCCGGAAGATGTCGCCCGTCGAAATATGGGGCATCTTCAGCGCGCCAGCGAGCAGGACGGCTTGCGTCCCCTTGCCGGAACCGGGAGGTCCGAACAGCAGCAATGCGGAATTAGGCATAGTTCTAAAACACGCTCCGAGGTCTAAAACACGCTCCGGCGGCCGCGAATCCTGCCGGCGCGCGGCGTAAATCCTTCGTAGTGGCGCATGATCAGCTGCGCCTCCACCTGGTTGATGGTATCCATGGCCACGCCCACCACGATCAGCAGGGACGTGCCGCCGAAATAGAACGTCACCCCCAGGCCGTCCAGCAGCCAGCGCGGCGCCCAGGTATCTACCCAGTTGCCGATCAGCGGCAGCGTCTGCAGCCGTATGCCCGAGATCATGATCTCCGGGATCAGCGACAGGATCGCCAGGTACATCCCGCCCACCACCGTGATCCGGCTCAGGATCTTGTTCATGTAGTCGGCGGTGTTCTTGCCGGGCCGGATGCCCGGGATGAACCCGCCGTACTTCCGCATGTTGTCCGCCGCCTCGTTGGGGTTGAAGATGATGGACACGTAGAAGAAGGCGAAGAACATGATCAGCGCCACGTACAGCACCACGTACAGTGGTTGCGAATGGCGGATCGAACCGAACATGGACATCAGCCAGGGGCTGTTCTTCACCCAGGGCACCATGGTGAAGGTCTGCGGGAAAGTCAGAATCGAAGAGGCGAAGATGACCGGCATCACGCCGCCGGCGTTCACCTTCAGCGGCAGGTGCGTGGCTTGCCCGCCCATCACCCTCCGGCCCACCACGCGCTTGGCGTATTGCACCGGGATGCGCCGCTCGCCGCGCTCCACCAGTACGATGAAGGCTACCACCCCG
The DNA here is from genome assembly GCA_035602665.1 of Bryobacteraceae bacterium. Taxonomy (GTDB): domain Bacteria; phylum Acidobacteriota; class Terriglobia; order Bryobacterales; family Bryobacteraceae; genus DASWZN01. The sequence goes on from DATNLV010000640.1 coordinate 3,364, forward strand.
ACCATGACCGCCAGGATGATGATCAGGTGCAGCGCCGTCCACTGGTGCGTCTGGAAAACGTTGATGTAGATTTCGTCCGCCGCCCGCGGCAACCCGACCACAATGCCGGCGAAGATGATCAACGACATCCCGTTGCCGATACCGCGCTCGGAGATCTGCTCGCCCAGCCACATGATGAACACCGAACCGGTGGTCAGCGTCAGCACCGTCATCACGATGAAGCCGGGGCCGGGGTGCAGCACGAAGCCGCCCTCACTCGCCATCAGCGTGGTCGCGATTCCAAAAGACTGGATGATCGATAGGCCCAGGGTCAGGTAGCGGGTCCACTGGGTGATCTTGCGCCGCCCCAGTTCGCCTTCCTTCTGCAGCTTCTCAAGGGTCGGGATCACCACCGCCAGCAATTGCAGAATGATCGAGGCGGTGATGTAGGGCATGATGCCCAGGGCGAAGATGGTCAGCCTGCGGAACATGCCGCCCGAGAACAGGTCCATGAAACCGAAAACCGTCCCCGCGCCCGCCGTGCGGAAGAAACTATCGAGCTTGTTGGCGTCGATTCCCGGCGTGGGGATGTGCCCGCCCAGACGATAAATAGCCAGTAGCGCGAGCGTGAACAGGACGCGCTTGCGCAGGTCCGGGATGCGGAAGATGTTCGCGAAGGCCTCGAAAAACTTGTTCATGCTTGACTCGCTTCCCATGGCGCAGGCTGCTCGGCCTGCGTCACACCATGGTCTCCTACTCGATCACCTTGGTGCTTCCTCCGGCGGCCTGGATCTTCTCCAGCGCGGCCTTCGAGAACAAGTGCGCCTCCACCAGCAGCGGCCGCGTCACGTCGCCGGTACCCAGCACTTTCAGGCCGTCGCCGAGCTTCTTGACGATGCCCAGCTTGATCAGAACTGCGGGCGTGAACTCGTCGCCTTCCAGCGCGCAAAGGCGTCCCACGTTGATGACCGCGTATTCCTTCTTGAAGATGTTCGTGAACCCACGCTTGGGAAGGCGGCGGTGCAGCGGCATCTGGCCGCCCTCGAACCCGCGCTTCTGCCCGAAACCGGAGACCGACTTCTGGCCCTTCTGCCCGCGGCCGGAGGTCTTGCCGCGCCCGCTGCCCATGCCGCGGCCCACGCGCCGCTGCTTGTGCTTCTGCCCCGCCGGTGACTTCAATCCACTGAGATCCATAGTTAGCTCTTCCCAACTTCCCACAACCGACTCTGAACCGAGCCACGACCGAAATCATTTCTAGCCACGGATGAACGCCGATGAACGCCGATAACTGAAACCCTTGCTTCCGATCGGCGTTTATCGGCGTTCATCGGCGGCTCAAATGTCTTCATGCCGTCTCAGCTCACCACCACTACCAGGTGCGGCACCTTGGCTATCATCCCGCGGATGGCGGCATCGTCCCGCCGCTCCACCACCTGGTTGATCTTCCGCAGGCCGAGGCCCCGGACCACTACCTTGTGCTTCTCCGGCGTGCAGATCGGACTGCGCACCAGCTTGATCTTGATCGTGCCTGCCATTAGAGCTTCTCCACTGCCAGGCCGCGGATATCGGCCACGGTGTGTTTGTCGCGCAACATCTCGAGCGCCGCCACGGTCGCCTTGACCACGTTGTGCGGGTTCGCCGAGCCGATCGACTTGGTGGCCACGTTGGCGATGCCCACCGCCTCGATGACCGCGCGCACCGGACCGCCGGCAATCACGCCGGTGCCTTCCGGAGCGGGCTTGAGCAGCACCTGGCCTCCCCCGTAGCGTCCCACCACCACGTGCGCGATGGTCCCCGCTTTCACATTGATCCGGCGCAGATTCTTCTTCGCCGCCTCGATGGCCTTCTTGATGGCCGCCGGAACTTCCTTGGCCTTGCCGGTGGCATAGCCGACCACGCGGGCATCCGCGTCGCCCACCACCACCAGCGCCGAGAAGCTCAGGTTCTTGCCGCCCTTGACCACCTTGGTCACGCGGTTGATCGAAACCACCTGTTCCTTGAGGTTCAGGTTGTTCGACTCGATGCGCTTCTGGTTGCCCATAATTTAGAATTCCAATCCCGCTTCCCGTGC
>DATNLV010000642.1:0-11128 GCA_035602665.1 Bryobacteraceae bacterium
TTCCGGGGTATCCGCTCGACGGAGGACGCATCCTGCGCGCGGTGCTGTGGTGGAAGAGCGGAGACGCGGAACGGTCCACGCGCCAGGCGGCTCGGGTGGGGCAGGTGGTGGGGGTGCTATTCATCGCCCTCGGAATTCTACGGTTTTTCATGGGCGCGGGCTTCGGCGGGCTGTGGATCGCGTTCATCGGCTGGTTCCTGTTGCAAGCGGCCGGGGAGAGCGTCGCCGAAGCCGGCCTCGCGCGGGTGCTCGAGGGCGCCACCGTAGCGGATGTCATGACTCACGACTGTCCCACGGTGGACGGGAACCTGAACGTGCAGAACTTCGTGGACCAACAACTCCTGCGCACGGGCGACCGCTGCTTCATGGTGATGGACAACACAGGCCTCGCCGGCCTGGTCACTTCGCACGAGGTGAAGACGATCGAACGCGCGCGGTGGCCTTACGCCACGGTGTTCGATATCATGCGGCCGATCGATGAGATCAAAACGGTTCAGCCGGAAACGCCACTGAAGGCGGCGCTGGAGATCATGAGCCGCGAGAATCTGAACCAGCTGCCGGTGGTGAAGGACCACCATATGGAAGGGGTGCTGAACAGGGCCCATGTGATCGGGTTTCTGCACAACCGCTCTGAGTTGCGGAAGTGACGGTTTGCGGGCGTCGAGACGAGTCTCGACGCGGCAGGCTGAGAGCCTGCGCCACGATTCGGCAAGGGCAAAATCGGGGACAGGCACGAAGTTTCGCAACGGCGGCGAAATTCGAGCCAGTCCTAGCCAGTCCCCATTTTGCGGCTCATCCAGACACCGAGTAGTATCGAATGGGAGGACGACAGATGTCCGTTAGGTTCATCTCGCTGGCGGCGGTTTCTTTGGCCGCGGCCGGGCTGCTGTGCGCGGAGCCGATGCCGGAAGGGCGGCTCATGCGGTTTCCGGACATCCAGAAGGATCGGATCGTCTTCAGCTATGGCGGCGATCTTTGGCTGGTGTCGAGCCAGGGCGGGACGGCCCAGCGGATCACCACGCATCCGGGCCTCGAACTATTCCCTAAATTCTCTCCGGACGGTAAGTGGATCGCGTTCACGGGCCAGTACGACGGTAACTTCAACGTCTACGTGATGCCCAGCGAGGGCGGGCAGCCGAGGCAACTTACTTTTCTTTCGGATGTCGCGGAGGTGCCGGAGCGCATGGGCCCGAACAACGAGGTGCTGGCATGGACGCCGGATAGCAGCAAGATCGTCTTCCTCTCGCGGCGCGACACGTTCAATACGTGGTTCGGGCGGCTGTTCACGGTGAGCGTGGAGGGCGGGCTGCCGGAGGCATTGCCGCTCGACAAGGGAGGGCTGCTGGCCTACTCGCCGGACGGCTCGACCATCGCCTACAACCGCATCTTCCGCAACTTCCGGACCTGGAAGCGCGAGAAGGGAGGAATGCAGCAAGGTATCTGGACTTACAATTTCAAAACCCGGCAGGCGGAGCGGATCACCGATACAGAAGGCACGGAGACATTTCCGATGTGGCGCGGGGAAACTTTGTATTGGGCCTCGGACCGCGGACCGGAGCAGCGGCTGAACCTCTACAGCCGTGAAGTCAAGGGCGGACCCGTGCGCCGGCTGACCGACTTCAAGGATTTCGATGTGGAGTGGCCGAGCCTGGGAGGGGATTCCATCGTGTTCGCGAACGGCGGATACCTTTACGTGTTCGAGTTGAAGACGGGCAAGTCGCGCAAGCTGACGGTCAACCTGGCGGGCGATGCGCCGCTGACGCGCAAACACTGGGCGCCGGTGGCGTCACTGATCGACGCTTTCGACGTGGCTCCGGATGGGAGCCGCGCGGTGTTCTCGGCGCGGGGGGACGTGTACACGGCGCCGGCCAAGCACGGTAGCATACGGAACCTGACGCACAGCCCGGGCGTGCGCGAACAGTACGCCACGTGGTCGCCGGACGGCAAGTGGATCGCTTATGTCTCCGACCGCACGGGAGAGCAGGAGTTATATATAGCACCGCAGGACGGCATGGGGAAAGAAGAGCAAATCACGAGCGGCGGAAAGATGTTCCTGCTGGCTCCGGTGTGGTCGCCGGACAGCCATAAGCTGCTTTATGCGGACAATGGAGTGCATCTGTTCTGGGTGGACATACAGGCCAAGCAGCCGGTAGAGATCGATCAGGGAAAATATAGCGACTTCCAGGGCTATGCATGGTCGCCGGATAGTAAGTGGGTGGCGTATGCGAAGCCGGGGGAGAATCAGAATTCGGTGGTCTATCTCTACTCGACGGAGGACCACAAAACCAGCGCGGCGACCGGCAGCGCGACGCAGAGCTGGGGCCCGGCATTCGACCCGGAAGGGCGGTATCTGTACTTCCTTTCCAATCGCGACACCAACGAAGTGCTGGGGGTCTACGACGGCGAGTTTTCGAACCCGAAGGCTACGCGGATCTATTCCGTGACGCTGCGGAGCGACCTGCCGTCGCCGGTGGAGCCGCGAAGCGATGAAGTGGGCGAGAAGGCGGCGGAGGCGGCCAAGACGCCGTTTCGCATCGACCTGGAGGGACTGCCCGGACGCGTGGCGGCGCTGCCGGTGGCTACCGGAAACTACGCCGGCCTGGCGGCTTCCAAGGACGCGGTGTTCTACCTGTCGCAGCCGGTGGTGGGGCTTTCGGGGCCGTTGCCGGGCGAGAAGCCGGAGATGGGGGCGTACGATCTGAAGGAACGCAAGAGCGGCACGGTGGTGAGCGGCGCGACGGGCTTCTCCCTTTCTTTCGACGGCAAGAAGATTCTGTACGAGGCACGTAAGTCGGAGCCGGGGCAGGATGATGCGGAGGCCTTCGGACCGAAAGATCGCACGTACGGCATCGTGGACGCCAAACTGCCGGACAAGGATGCCCACAAGGGCGGCGACGGCTTGCTGGACCTATCGAACATGCGCGCGGAAGTCGACCCGCGGGCGGAGTGGCTGCAGATGTTCAACGAGGCGTGGCGCCAGGAGCGCAATTACTTTTTTGAGAAAGCCATGAACGGGGTGGACTGGGAGGCGCAGCGCGAGAAGTATCTGCCACTGGTGGCGCACGCGGCCAGCCGGTACGATTTGACTTACATCATAGGCGAGATGATCGGGGAGCTTTCCAATTCCCACACTTACGTGGGCGGCGGCGACTATCCCGACCTGGCTCCGGTGAACACCGGCATGTTAGGCGTGGATTTCGAAACCGATGGCGCGAGCGCACGGTACCGTTTCAAGAAGATCTATCCCGGCGAGAACTGGGAGCCGGACCGGCGCTCGCCGCTGACCGAGCCCGGCATCGATGTCCACGCAGGCGACTATCTGCTGGCGGTAAACGGCAGGGACCTGCGGGCGCCGCAAGATCCGTACGAGTTGTTCCAGAACACGGCCGGCCAGGATGTTACGCTGACGGTCAACAGCCAGCCGGGGGAGCAGGACGCGCGCCACGTCCGGGTGCGGCCGATCGCCAGTGAATACGGGCTCCGCGAGCTGGATTGGATCGAGACGAACCGTCGCAAGGTGGACGCGATGAGCGGCGGCCGGGTGGGATACGTGTATCTGCCGGACATGTCGGCACCAGGACTGAACGAATTCGTCAAGCAGTTCTTTCCACAGATCCGCAAGGAAGGCATGATTTTCGATGTTCGGTATAACGGCGGCGGGTTCGTCGATCAACTGATTTTTGAGAGGCTGCGGCGGGTGCTGGCGGGCATGGACTCGGCGCGGAACTGGAATAGCGCGACGATTCCCGATTTCGTGTTTCACGGGTACATGGCCTGCCTGGCAAACGCTTACTCGGCTTCGGACGGGGACTTATTCACTTACTTCTTCGAGAAGTACAAACTCGGCCCGGTGGTGGGAGAGCGAACCTGGGGCGGCGTGCGGGGAATTCGCGGGTACATCCCTTTGATGGACGGAGGCTACGTCACGCGGCCGGAGTTCTCGCTGTATAACCTGGAGGGCCAATGGGCGGTGGAGAATCGCGGCGTGGAGCCGGACGTGCCGGTGGACAACCGGCCGGACCTGGTGATGCAAGGACATGACCCGCAACTGGAGAAGGGCGTCGAGTTAGTGATGCAGGAGATGCGGGCGCATCCGAAGAGTCTGCCGGCTCGCCCGCCTGACCTGCCCGCTTATCCGGGCAGGTAGGCGTGCTTCGCAGCCTTCAGCTATCAGCTTTCAGCTAAAACGGGGCGGAGGGCGGTTGGTAGAGGAAGGTGGTTGCTTGCTTGGCGTCTTTGCCCCAGGTCCAGTAGAGGCCTAGGTAGGCTGTGGTTTCGGGTTGGCCGGCTATGCTGTGGCCGGCCATGAAAAGGAGCTGGAAGCCGGGCTTGCGGATGTAGTAGTAGCCTCCGAAATCGAGCAGGGCCGATGATTTCGTGCTCAGGGCGTTGGGTCCTTCGGGAGCGTGGGCGAAGAGCTCGCCGCCTAGCGTCCACTTCTTGCCTAGGTCGCGCTGGAGGAGCCAGCCGCCGAAGGGGTAATTGCGTTGGCCGGGCGCTCTGTTGAGGACTTCGCCGGCGCCTCCGTAGGTGGTCCAGGGGCCTTCGCGTTTTTGGATCCAGAGCGGGAGGCGATACCAGGCTCGGCCGTTGCCTACCCCGATGCTTGCGTTGCCTGTCGGCAATTCCACGAAGGGGAAGATGCCGATTTCGGGGCGGTGCCTGGTCTCATGAATGAAACGGAATTTCACTCCGAGTTCGGTGTCGCCGATGCCGAAGGCCACGGGTGAGCCGGCGGGGATGAAGGCGGCGGCGGGAATTACGAGGTGAAGCTGCACGTCGGGAACCGCGCCCCAGTTGACTTCGAGGGCGGGACCCTGGGTGGCGGATGCGATTCCGGTGCGGTCGTAGTCGGAGAAGAAGTAGGCTTCCCAGTGGCGGAAGTCGACGGGTTCGGGGTCGTCGGTTTGGAAGGGCGGGCCGGCCCGCAGGAGGCTGGCGGCGCACAATGCAAACAGCATCGCCCTTCTGGATTGCGGCCCCACTAGTTCGATGGTAGCGGACGGTGGCGCGTGGGGCGGAGGCGGGTCTGGAGACCCGCTTGCAGGACGGGAGTCCTGCCCCACTTCAGTAATGGAAGCGGTAACGAACCTGGGCGTAAATCTCTCGCGGGTTATTCCAGTGGAAGCCGCCGAACGTCAGGCTGTTGTCAAACTCGACGCGGCGGTTGGTGACGTTGAGCGCGTTCACCGAGACTGAGAATCCTTCGCCGAACGTCTTGCCCAGGGAGAGATCGAACGTGGTGTGCGCGGGCAGGTAGTCGCCGGGATAGGGCTGGCCAGGGAATGCATTGCTGAAACCCGATCCGTAGTAGACGTTGGTGGAGGCATAGGAGTGCCAGGGGAGGCTGACGTCGCCGCCCACATTGAGAGTGTTGCGCTGATCATGGTCGAGCGGGCCGAGTTGGAGAGGATCGGGCGGGGCGACGCTGAGGGGAACGGTAAGCCCGCCGGTGATGATGTTACTGCCCAAGGCGACCTGGTTGGAATATGCCAGGTGAAGTTGCCCGCGATGGGCCAGGCGCGGAGAACGCAGCGTAACTTCCCATCCGCGAATCAGGGCTTGCGAAACGGTTAGCGGGAAGAAGATGCTGGACGCACCGATATTGTTGTGGTCGAGGAAATTCGTGACGTCGGTCCGGAAAGTGTCGGCATCGAGCACCCAGCCGCGGTAAGGGATGCTGACGCCTAACTGACGTTCTCTGTCGCGCTCGCCGGGCAGGGAGATGTATCCCAGGCCTTGCTGGCCGGTGTAGTTGATGAGCGCTGGGCCGGAGACGGTCTCGATGGGCGGGGCTTGATAGTAGTATCCATAGAACGCGCGGAACGTCCAATGGATGCGAGGCACCGTAATGGTTCCCCCGAAACGCGGGCTGATAGCGGACTCGCTAACTGGCGGCGCGGCGGCGGTGGACGGGATGTTACCCTCCGAGAATCGTGTCGGCCTTATGCCGGCGGAGAGAGTCAGCCACGAAAACGGCTTGAGTTTATCGTCGACGTAGAAGGCCTCGAGATGGGCGGTGGGGCTCTCCGAATCGGCGAAGGGCAGGGTGCCGCTGCCGTCGTTGAAGATGGCGCCAAAGAGCTGGCTGTCGCTCTCGTGGAAGCCGAGGAAGCCAACCTGAAGGTCGTTGTTCTTGTAGTTGGCGGCGAGACTGGCCTGACCTCCCACGTAAGTCGATCCGCGATGCTCCGTGGTGGCGACGGGAGTGTCGGTGGGCAGACTATCGTAGTTTCCCCGGTTGTAGTGGTAGAAGGGCGAAGCCGTGAGCATGAGATGTGAATTGAAAGTGTGGACCCATGTGAACAGCACGCCGGCATCGGTTTCGCGCTGGCTGTCGCGCATGCCAATGCTGGGGTATTGTGGGCTGAAGCCATTGTCCGCGATCGATCCATTCTCGATGTCATTGGGATTGGGATCGAAAGGCACCTGAAAGTAGTCGCGGCGGATCGAGGTCATCAGACGAAACTGGTTGGAGGGATTGGCGTTGAAAATGAACGAGCCGAAACCGCCGACGCCGTTGACCGCATCGTGGGCCACTTGCGGAACCGGCGTCTGGAGGCCGAGATCGCTGTGGTTGCCGTTGACGCTGGCGTAGTAGGCGAAGCGCTCGGTGTGGCTGCCGAAGCTGAGGGCCGCGTTGGTCTCGTAGAAGTTGCCGGCGCTCAGGACGAGCTCGGCCTGGTTGTCGCTCTCGAAACCGGTGCGGGGAACGACATTGAAGACGCCATAAGTGCGGTCGCCGAACTCGGCGCCATAGCTGCCGCGATTGACTTCGACATACTCCAGGTCGTTGGGGTCGAATTGCGGGCCCACGTTTTGTGCGATGGCGGTGTTGATGATGGGAATACCGTCCAAAAGCCAGGTGGTCTGGTGGCCGCCGCGGATGTGGAGCATGTCGTGGGTAACGTAGGATCCCGGAACGTAGTCCGTGATCATCGCCAGGCTGTTGGAGCGGTCGGCGCCGGGAGTGCGCTGGATGTCGAGTTTATCCACGATCGTGATGGGAGTGGCGGTGTCGGTGGGGACGACTACCGAGGAGTCCGTAACGGTCACTTCCTGGCGCGCCGAAGCAACCTGCAACTGAAAGTGGGCGACCGGTACGGTTCCCGAGATCACCGTGACATCCTGCGTGGTCTGGGCGAAGCCGTCGCTGACAACGGTAACCGTGTAGTCGCCCAGGGACAGGGCGTTGAACTGGAATTCGCCGTTAGCGTCGGTGGTGGCGGTCTTCCCCCAATCCGAAGTTCTCGCTTTGAGCGTGACCGTGGCGCCCTGAATTGGGCGATGTTGGGGGTCATGGACGACGCCGCGGATGGCGCCGTAGACATTGGCGAAGACAGCGACGCCGGTCAAGAGCAGGGCCAGAATGATGAGGGTCGTCCGGTAGATCATTTCCTCTCCTTGGGAGGTTGGGTTAGGGCCCGGGCGCTGCATGGATTCCGGCCCTCACCTATGTGACACAGTCCGATGGCGCCACGCTTCAAGATCCGGATGCGGCGAATTGTCGCACGGGCGGCACCTTGACCGCGAGCAGAGCGAGCCTTAGACTGAGTTGACTCCGACCCGCTCCACGGCTCTTGGCAGCGGCGGGGCAGACTAGAAGGAGGGATCGTGCAAAGACGCGACCTGCTGACCGGTTTGGGCGTCGCCGCGGCCATAACAGCCATTCCAAGTGCGGCAGCCCAGGCTCCACACCATCATCACGGAACTGCCCCCTATCAGACGCTGGCCGACAAGGCCGGCGATTGCGTGAGCAAAGGTGAGGTCTGCCTGACCCACTGCCATGATTTGCTCGCGCAGGGCGACAAATCGATGGCTTCCTGCGCCAAAAGCGTCCGGGAGATGCTGGCACTTTGCAACGCTTTGCGCTCGATTGCGTCACAGGAGGCCCCCAGCCTTCCTAAGCTGGCTGCCGTCGCGCTGGATGCCTGCACTCGTTGCGAGGCCGAGTGCCGGAAGCACGAAGAGATGCATTCACAGTGCAAGGAGTGCGCGGACAGCTGCGCCGCTTGTGCGGCGGAATGCAAGAAAGTCGCCGCGTAGCGCAAATCTCGAGCGGTATGATCGATAGAAGACCAGCGGTGGGAGAGGCACGAATTTCGCAAATGCGCCGAAATTCGAGCCAGTCCTAGCCAGTCCCGGGTTTGCGGCCAATTCGTATGCGCGACGGACGCAGTGGCATCCGAGCGCCGGCACGGAGTCAGTCAACACGCGGCGAGCGGCGCGGTCGGGAACTTCGTGTCTGGGCACTGACTCCGAAGTGGTCAGCCCGGTCCCATCTTCCTGCGCGATTTCCGGCCGCGCCTGGCGTTGGCCCTCCGGCCGATGGCCTGTGATTCCGTCGAGCGTCGCTTCCATTTCCCCTCCGGCGACATTCGCTTGCGATTCCATGATCCCCTCGATTTCATGCGGTGAATTGCCGCACCCAGGTACGGAGCCGGTTGGGTTGCGACAACTTGTCGCATTCACAATTCCCGGTCTGACAGATATAATCGGGTCGTTTACACTCGGACAGAAAAGGGGGCCAGGATGCACGCACGATGTTTATTTGCGGTTCTGGCGAGTGCGCTCATTCTAACGACCGGAGCTTGGGCTCAGCCCGCGGCGGGACGCATCGCGGGCGTGCTCAGCGATCCGTCCGGGGCGGTTGTGCCGGGTGGTCGAATTTCGGCCACGAATTCCGATAGCGGCCTGACGCGGACTGCGTTGTCGGACCGCATGGGCAGCTTCGCGTTCGACGGTTTGCCGGCGGGCCACTACAGGGTGATGGCGGCGGCGGCAGGCTTCGCGGCATCGACGCGCGAGGACGTGGTGGTTGCGGCCGGCATGGAGACAACGGTCCATTTCGCGCTGGCGATCGGCCAGAGCAAGACCGTTGTCGAGGTGAACGGACCGGCAGAAGCTCTGGCCGAGGACGCCATTGCTACGGCGCGTTCGCGGACCAGCGACACCGCTTCCCTTTTCAGCGGGCTCCCCGGCCTCGCCCTGGCCGGTGGCGGCGGTGTATCCAGCCTGCCGGTGCTTGATGGGATGGCCGATGACCGGGTGAACGTGCTGGTCAACGGCATGACGATCGCGCCGGCGTGCTCAGGGCACATGAATCCGCCGGCATCGAACGTGAGCCCGGCGAGTGTCGATGCGGTCAGGGTGATGGCGGGCGTCGCGCCGGTGAGCGAGGGCGGGGATAACATCGGCGGAACGATTGCGCTCGAGACCGCGGCGCCGCAATTCGGCGGCAGTGGACAGGGGCTAGCGATTCATGGAGGCGTCACGGGGTTCCACCGCACTAACGGAGTGGTGAACGGCGGGAATGCCTGGCTATCCGCGGCGACGGAGAGATTTCGGATCGGCTACACGGGCTCGTACGTGAACGCCAACGACTACACGGACGGCGCGGGCGCGATGGTCAAGTCGACCTTCTACGAGACCCAGAACCACGCGCTGGAGATGGCGGCGCGCCGCGGCAACAATCTCTTTACGATTGATCTGGGTTACCAGCGCATCCCGCAGCAGGGCTTCGCGAATGCTCGCATGGATATGACTCGCAACGAGGCGAAGTTTCTCAATGCCGGTTACTCGGGGGCCTTCCGCTGGGGCGAGCTCGATGCCCGCGTTTACTACCAGAACACGCGGCACGAGATGAACATACTCAGGGACAAGATCCCGGGCATGGATATGCCGATGGACACGCGCGGCGCCAACCTGGGCACTACGGTGCAGACGGAGATTCCGCTATCGAGCCGCGACACGCTGCGCGCCGGCACCGAGTTCCGGCGCTTCACGCTGGACGACTGGTGGCCGCCGGTGATGATGATGGTGGGCAGCATGGGGCCGGACACGCTGTGGAACGTGCGGGACGGCCGGCGCGACCGGTTCGCCGCGTACGCCGAGTGGGAGACGCGGCGCGGCAGAGGATGGACGGAGATGATCGGCGTCCGCGGCGAGTTGGTGCGGATGAACGCGGGCGATGTGGCGGGCTATAACAGCTCGACGACCACCATGGGAAGCGCGGCGTATGCGGCCGACGCCGCCGGGTTCAACGCGGCCAACCACTTTCGTCAGGACCTCAATTTGGATTTGACCGCGGTGGCGCGGTACCAGCCGCGCGGCGGCAGGATGTTCGAGTTCGGCTACGCTCGCAAGACACGGTCGCCCAGTATTTACGAACGCTACCTTTGGGTGAAGCAGAGCAGCATGTCGGCCGACATGAACGGGTGGTTCGGCGACGGCAACGGCTACACCGGAAACCTCAACCTGCGTCCCGAGGTGGCCAACACATTCAGCGCGACGGCGGGCTTTCGATCGATGGCGCATGACGGCTGGGAGTTGAAGATCACGCCTTACTACACGCGCGTCGAGGACTACATCGACGTCGATCCGGTGATGTCCCAGGGCATGATGGGTGGCATGGCGGCGCACTTCGACGCCACTTGCGGCTTCGTCACCCTGCAATTCGCCAATCACGCGGCGCGGCTCTACGGGGCGGACGCCTCGTGGCGCGCTCCGTTGGGGGGTGGCGGCGGCATGGGGCGGTTCTCGCTGGTTGGCGTTTTCGGGTACGTGCGCGGCCAGAATCTCGATACTGGCGGCAATCTATACGAGATGATGCCGGTGCACGGCAACGTGGCGTTGGAGCACCGGCGCGGAAACTGGTCGAGCGCGCTCGATTTCCAGGCGGTCGACGCCAAGACGGACGTCTCGGCCGTTCGAAACGAATTGCGGACCCCGGGTTACGCGCTGCTCAATCTGCGCTCGGGTTATCGATGGAAGCTGGGCGAGGCCACGGGCGTGCGGCTCGATGCCGGCGTCGACAACCTCACGAACAGGCAATACGCCTTGCCGCTGAGCGGGCGGTACTGGGTCGGCGATAAGACGGGGAACACGCAGGTGCCGGGAATGGGGCGCTCGATCTATACCGGGATGACTTTCGAATTCTAAGTGGGGGCCGTGAGATACTAAGTGCGATGCGGGTGTGCGTAACGGAACGGCACGTCGTTTCGCCTGCCGACCTGCGACCGGCCGGTGAACTGGCGCCCAGCCTGGCGCTTCCCTGGATCGTCAAGCTGCGCTACGGCGTCCTGGCAGGCCAGGCCGTTCTGATTCTGCTCACGGATTTCGTCTTCGG
>DATNLV010000654.1:0-7354 GCA_035602665.1 Bryobacteraceae bacterium
CCAGTTGCTTCATGGTTGAAACCTCCACACCCCTGCCGGATCTATTCGGGCCGAGTGGGCACACTAACCCTCTCGAGACCGATAACAGCTTTTTGCGAGACTACCCCTCTGCGTCGCGCCCGCCTTAAGCGAGCCTTACTATCACTTACCACCCTAACGACCCCGGGTCAATACGGCAAATGTGTTACACGGTTTTGACTAGTAAGCGGGATCGTCGCGATATTCGGGTTCTAATATAGGCACACGCATTCTGGCCCGAGCCGACCATAGCTCGACACAGGCATTGACCGGCTCGCGCCGCCGGTGAGACAATATGACCAGTTACAAGTGTTCCGCATCGCACGAAACAGAGGGGGCTAACAATGGCTGAGAGCGACGTCATCGCGAATCAGAAGCAGATTCTCAAGAACCAGAAGGCGATCCTCGCCAATCAAAAACACATCCAACTCAACCAGGACGCCATCAAGAAGAATCAGGCCACGCTCGACACCATCGTCAAGAACCAGAAGGCGATCGTCGCCCTTCTGAAGAAGAAGTAGGCCGAGCACTCTGAGATGGCATCCTCCTGGAACGCGACAACCGCCTTTTCGGGACCGTGCCACAGAACCCATGAAGAGGAGCAGGAATACCGTTCGCGCCTTTGTGCTTCCCGCTCTGGTGATCGCCGTCTTCATCGCTCTCTGGGCCGGCGTATGGAAAGCCGGGGTCTTCCATAGGAGTGCGTTCCCTTCGCCCGTGGCCGTGGCGCGCGGGTTTGCCGCGGAGATTGCCAGCGGAAGGCTGTTCAACGACACCGTCACGTCGCTCTATCGAGTGACCTGCGGATTCCTCCTGGCAGTGGCCGCTGGTATTCCCGCGGGCGTCTGGATGGGCCAGGTTCTTTCAGCCCGCCTGGCTTTCCTGCCCGTGACAAACTTCTTCCGCAACCTCTCTCCCTTGGCCTGGATGCCGTTCGCCATACTTTGGTTCGGAGTCGGAGACGCAGCATCCATCTTTCTTATCTTCCTTTCGGTGTTCTTCCCGGTGGTGCTGGCTACGATGGCGGCCGTCGGAACCATTCCGCTGGTCTACTTCCACGTGGCTGACAACTATGGACTCCGCCGCGTCGAGAAACTAACCCGCGTAACGCTGCCGGCGATCATGCCTCAGGTCATCACGACGCTCCGTGTCACCGCTGGAGTCGCGTGGCTGGTTGACGTCGCCGCGGAAATGATCGCCGGTCGCGACGGCCTGGGGTTCGCGGTGATGGACGCTCGCAACGGACTCCGCACCGATCTGTTAGTCGTGGAAATGATTGTGATAGGTATCATCGGCGTTCTTATCGACCGCCTTCTAGTGCAGCTGACCACCGTTCCCAGCGTGCGTTGGGGCTACGAGAGTTAGGCGGCCTCCTCTATGGCCGGCCGCCTGGAACTTACTAACGTATCTGTAGCCTTCGGAGCGGTCGAGGTAATACGGAAACTCTCGCTCACCATTTCGGATGGGGACTTCGTCGCCATTATCGGGCCGTCGGGTTGCGGAAAGACGACTTTGCTCAACCTGCTTGCCGGCTTTGAGCGGCCCTCCGCCGGCTCCATCGATTGCCAGGGCCAGGTGAGAATGGTGTATCAGGAGGACGGCTTGTTCCCGTGGGCCACAGTGACCGAGAACATCGAGCTGGGGTTGCGGCACATCGCCGACCGCAGCGAGCGCCGGCGCCAGATCGGCGAACTGCTGAAGGTCATCCACATCGAAGGCTTCGAGCACCACTATCCGCGACAGCTGTCCGGCGGCATGCGCCAGCGTGTGGAACTGGCCCGAGCCTTGGCCGGCGGCTCCGACGTGTTGCTGATGGACGAACCGTTTTCAGCGCTGGACTACCTGACCCGCCTTCGCATGCGTAACGAACTGGCGCGGGTGCTGAGCGAGATGCCCAGAACCGCGGTGTTGGTCACTCACGACATCGAGGAGGCCGCGCAACTCGCGGATCGAATCGTCGTACTGACGCAACGCCCCGCCCGTGTCCGCCGCGAATTCAGGATCTCGACGCCACGCCCCAGGGAACTCACTAACCCCGAAGTTGTCGATGCGATGGGCCGGATTCTGGATGCCCTCGACATCGGGAGCGCCACCGGTCCGAAGTAAGCAGGGGGTTTATGCGTAACTCATATGCAGCCCGTTGGATCGTCGGAGCGGTCCTGTTCACCGCGCTACTTAGTGCGCTGAGATACAAACCGTGGAAGCAGAAGGACGCGGGCGATGTCCAGGCCCGCGAGCAACTGAAAGTCGGGTTCCTGCCGGTAACCTGCCATCTTACGTGTCCGGTAACGGACTTCGCTACCCGAACCAGTAGAACGACACAGTTTGTGTCACAGCGCTTCAACGACTTTCCCACTGTGGTCGAAACGATGAAGGCGGGAAGGCTGGAGGCTTCGTTCATGATCGCGCCCCTGGCAATGAAACTCCGGGAGCAGGGCCTGCCGGTCAAGATCCTCTACCTGGGCCACCGTGATGGTTCGGAAGTGATGGTCCGGCGGGATCTGCGGGCCACCAGCTTGCGCGATCTGCGAGGCAAGGTCTTCGCGATTCCGAGCGTTTACAGCAATCAGAATCTGGTGGTGCACAAGCTGATGGAGGACCAGGGAGTCAAGCCGAACGAGATTCGTTTCGTCGAGATGCCTCCTCCCGATATGCCCGAGGCCTTGGCGTCCAAGGCGATCGATGCGTATTTTGTGGGCGAGCCGTACTGCGCGAAGGCCGAACTGGACGGCAGTGGCAGGGTGCTCTACTATGCCAAAGATATCTGGCCGCACTTTATCTCCTGCGTTTTGGTTGTGAACGAACATTTGATCCGGGAGCGCCCCGCCGTGGCCCGCGATCTTGTCCGTGGTATTGCGGAGAGTGGCGAATGGGCGGAGACACATCGCCTCCGCGCCGCCAGCGTGGTCACGCCGTACTTCCGCCAGGACGAAGCACTCATCCGCTACGTTCTGACCGAGCCGCCGGACCGGGTCAGCTACCGGATGCTCAATCCGACCGATCAGGAGATGCAGCGGATTGCCGACATGGGCCTGCGGGCGGGCATTCTGGAGAAGCGAGCCGATATCCGCGACATCGTCGACCGCTCCTTTATCCCGGACACAATCCACCCGGCCGATATTCAGTAATCTGGCTCGCTTACAGCGTCTTAAGATACTCGATCAGGTCGTTTAGCTCGTCTTTCTGCAGATCGTTCGTCAGCCCGTGCGTGTCTTTGGGGTTGAAGACCGTCCAGATCTCTTCGAGAGACTTGGCCGAGCCGTCGTGCAGATAGGGCGCCGTGAGGGCGATGTTACTCAACTGCGGAACGTCGAACAGGGGCGAGCGGTCGGTCCACTTACCGCTGCCGACATCGGCAAGCTGCTGGTTGGTGTAATGCGGGCCGGAGTGGCACACCGCGCACTGGTTGTTCTCGGGAATCGGCTTGCCGTTCTTGCCGCGGGTGCGCTCGAAGATCGCCTTGCCGCGCTCCTGCGACGGCGTCAGTTCTCCGTTCGGCAGGCGATAGCGGTTCGGCCTCAGCGGCAGCGCCTTTATGAACGCCACCAGGTCCTCCAGTTCGTCGCGCGAGTAACTCTCGGAACGGAAGAAGAACTTCTCGGTGCGCGGGCCGCACTCGGTCTCGAGATCGGGATTGCCGCCGTTCCACTTGAACGGCGCGGTGTCCTTGATGTCCTCGAGCAGCCGGTTGTCCACGATGTCTTTGCCGAAGCCGTCCGGCTCCAGATCCCATTGAGCGCCGTCGAACGTCGCCTCCAGGTGGCAGTTCGCGCAACCAAAATGACCCTGGAAGCCAAACCGGGCGCTGAAGAACAAACGCTCGCCCCGCCGCTCCGCGGAGAGCTCCGAGGGTGCGCCGAGCGCGAGCGTCCGCACCACTTTGCGCGCCGCGGTGTCCACGACGGAGATCGTGTCGTCGTTGCGGTTGGCCACATAAAGCCGGCTTCCATCCGCCGAGAGCGCCATGCCCTTCGGCGCCACACCAACGGCGATGCGACCCGCCACGTAGTTGGCCGAAGCCGAAAGATCGTTCGCCACCGTCTTCCGCTGGGCGGGCGTCAGCGAGTGGATGAACTTCAGCAGCCGCGAGACATCGATCACGGTAACGCTGTCCGAACCGGTCGTCGAAATGTAAACCACGCTCTTGTCCGGCGCGATGGCGACGGCGAACGGCGGAGTATAGTAGCGCTCCAGTTCGTCGATCGGAAGCTGCACCGGTTCGCCGGCATCCGCGCCGAAAACCGAGATCGTGTTGCCCATCACCCAGCCATGCTCGACGTGCGCCAGCGGTACCAGGTTCTTGGGCCGTAACTGAGCCACCACGCCCAGTCTGCCGTCCCGCGACATCGCCGAGTGGAAGATACCCGCGGCGTTGTACAGGCTGTAGCGATCCACCACCATCTGCCGGGCCGTGTCGATAACCGTAATTTCGGACTGCGACGGCGTACGGAACTTACTCGGGTTCGGATAAATGTGCGTCGAATAGATACGCGCGCCGTCGGGCGAGAGCGCCAGGTAACTCGCGCCCCTGCCCGCCAGCAGACGCTTGATCTCCGCGCCTGTCTTCAAGTCGATCACCGAAACGTCGTTGCTGATTCGATTGGCCGTGTAGAGGAACGCGCCCGGCCGGTCCGTAATCGCCGAGGTGGGCTCGAAGCCCGTGCGCAGAGTGCGCACAACCTTGAAGGACGCCAGGTCGATCTCGCTGACGTCGTCGCTCCAGGAATTCACGACGTAGGCGCGCCGTCCGTCCGGCGAGAGCGCGACCCCTTTCGGCACCCGGCCCACCGCAATGCGCCGCAACACGCTGCCGGAGCGCGCATCGACTACGGCCAGTTCGTCCGTGCCCTCGCACACCACGTACAGAGTGCCGCCGTCGGAAGACATCGCTATCTCGATCGGCTTCGGATAGCGCGCTCCAGGCTGGGCCCCGCAAGTGGCGACAACCAGCATCGCGGCGAGCAGGATCCGGTTCCGCATGGCTACTTCTCCTCGATGGTTACGATGCGATCGGCGGCGACGTTCTCCATCACCTGCTTCGCCCCGTCCAGCCACGTGACCACCACCTTGTCCACCTTCGTGGCCGCGCCCAAGCCGAAATGCACGCGCGGATCGTCGCCCGAAAGATAGCCCGACGAGCCGACGCGCTCCCTCTGCTGATGAAGGCCGCCGGCGAAGATCTCGATCTGGGCGCCGATGCCGTCCCGATTGGTCTTCCCGCGTCCCGCCCCCACGAGCTTGAACGCGATCCAATGATTCGCGTTCGCCGTGACGTTGCGCAGCAGAACCGCCGGCGCGCCCAGGTTCACGATATAGACGCCGACCTTGCCGTTGTTCTCGAAGTCACCAAACGCGGCTCCGCGCGCCACGGTCTTGGTCTTGGCAACGTAATCGCCGGCGGTCGGGGAAACGTCTTCGAACTTGAAGCCGCCCAGATTGCGGAAGACGCTGTGCTCCATCGGGACCATGTGAATCAGTCCGCCGTGGGCGATGAACAGGTCCTCCCATCCGTCGTTATCGAAATCGTAGGCGCCGTCGCCCCAACTGGTGTATTGCGCGGCGGCCTGCGAGATACCGCTCTTCTCGGTCACGTCCTGAAACTTCAGATCGCCGACGTTCTTCATCATGCGGTTGTACTTCGAGTCTGAGACCCAGAGGTCGGTCTTGCCATCGTGATCGAAGTCGAGGAAGATCGGGCCCATGGCCGAGGTGTTCTCGCCGCTCTGCCCATAGGCGACCCCGGCGGAAACGGCGATCTCCTTAAACGTTCCGTCCTTCTGGTTGTGGAAGAGGAAGTTCTCGGTCTTGTCATTGGCGACGTAGATGTCCGGCCAGCCGTCCCGATCGAAGTCGCCCGAGGTAACTCCCATGGCGCGGCTCTTGAACTCCGCGATACCGGACTTCTCGCTGACGTCGGTGAACGTACCGTTGCAGTTATTGTGGAACAGCATGTTCGACTCGGGCTCGTAGTCGAGAGGCCCCGGGTAGTTATCCGCCGCGTAGTAAGCGCGGTAAGTGGGATCGAACTTGACATAGCGGCCGACAAACAGGTCCAGGCATCCGTCGCGGTCGTAATCCACGAACACCGAGCCGATGGACCAGCCCGGGACCTTGAGCCCGGCCTTTTCGGTAACATCCGTGAACGTGCCGTCGTGGTTGTTGTGATAGAGAATCACGCGGCCGTAGGCGCTGACGAACAGGTCCTGCCAGCCGTCGTTGTCGTAATCGGCGGCAATGGCGCCCATGCTGAAGACGTTCGCGGCAACGCCGGCCTGGTCGGTGACGTCGGTGAAGTGGCCGTTGCCATCGTTGCGAAACAGGTGGTTGTGCGGCGGCGTGGCGGGCGGCTTGCGCAGGGGATAGGGGTGCATTCCCTTTTCGAGCGGGATGCCGCTGACCACATAGAGGTCCATGAGGCCGTCGTTGTTATAGTCGAACCACACCGCGCCGCCGCCCGTGCTTTCGAGCAGCGAACCCAACTTCTCGGCGCCGAAGCTGTGCGTGAACTGGACGCCCGCCTTTTCGGTCACGTCCTCGAAGCGGATGGGGGAGCGCGCCTGCTGCGCCGGCAGCAGCGCCAGGAACGGAATCGGCAAGAGCAGTTTCCAGTACTTCATGGGCCACCTCAATGAACGGGCAAACTCGGCTTGGTCGCCGTTGGCGAACCGGACTTGTCGGCGTGGCAGTTGCCACACATCTTGACCGGATCCGTGGTGCGCAGCAGCACGGCGGGTGCGACGTTGTCGGGTGCGCGCTCGGGCCCGGCATGGCAGCCCACGCAAACCCGCTGTTCGCCGCGCCGCGCCCAGAACCAGGTCCGCATATCGCGCACGGTTTTCGAACTGCCGTCGAGCAGTTCGAAACGGATCGGCCGCTCGCTCGGCACCTGCACGAAGAAGGAGCCGTCCTGCTCCACCGCCGTTTGACCCAGCAGCATGGTCGCGCCAGCGTCGTTCTTGCCCCACACGCGGACCGCCTTAACGACGCCTTGCGGAATCCCGCCCTCGCGCGAGGTGTAGACATTCAGGCATAGGAGGTTGGCGCCGTCGCGATCCCCCAGACCCGACGGATGACGCTTGGGGACGGCCTGAGCGCGCAGCATGACCGGGTCGAGTTGGTTTGGATTGTCTCTCATGCGGGGCGTGAGCTCCGTGTCGCCGATCCTCATCAGGCGGAGCGTGAACGACCCTCCCGCGGGTCCGCGCCACGGGACCAGCAGTTCGCCGGGCGCGGGCTCGGCGACCGCTCCCGCGTATTCGCCTTTCGGGAGGGTGAGCGGAAGCTCCACCGCGCGCGCCGAGGTGAACCGTGCCAGGCGCGTGCCGCTCACGAACAC
>DATNLV010000666.1:0-4361 GCA_035602665.1 Bryobacteraceae bacterium
GCCGGCCCAGGACTGAAGCTGCAACACCTCGTCCGCCGTGAGCGCCGGCGCGAAGTGAATCTCCTGCACGCCCGCGCTGCTGCGCAGAATCTCCCGCTCGTTCGCCGCGTCCGGATACCCGATCCGCAGCCGCATGAAGAATCGGTCCAGCTGCGATTCCGGCAGCGGATACGTCCCGTGGTGCTCCACCGGGTTCTGCGTCGCCATCACCATGAACGGCTGGGGCAGGGGATAGGAGTGGCTGTCGATGGTGACCTGCCGCTCGTTCATCGCTTCGAGCAGCGCCGATTGCGTCTTCGGAGTGGTGCGGTTGATCTCATCGGCCAGCAGGAAGTTCGTGAACACCGGTCCGGGCTTGAACTCGAAAGCCTGCGAGTGGGCGTTATAGATGGTGACGCCCAGGACATCGGACGGCAGCATGTCGCTGGTGAACTGCAGCCGATGAAACTGGCAATCCACCGACCGCGCCAGCGCGTGCGCCAGCGTCGTCTTGCCGACGCCCGGCACATCCTCGATGAGCAGGTGCCCGCGCGCCAGCAGGCACACCAATGACAGCCGGACCACTTCGGCTTTGCCACGAATGGCCGTGCCCAGCGCCGCTTCGAGCGTCGCCAGCTTGGAAAGGCACGCGGGAGGAGCTTCCACTGATTCGCGCGTCGGCATTAAACACCTATTCTACGCGAGTGGGGCAGGCGTCCACGCCTGCCTGGAGCACCGAACCGCGACCGTCAGGGAGCGGACTCTTACGCCGCCCCGGATTCCAGTTGCGCCGCCATCGTGATCTTGGCGTTCAGCAGCTTGGAGATCGGGCAGCCCGCCTTGGCGTTCTCGGCCGCCCGTTCAAATGCCGCTTGGTCGGCGCCTTTGATCTGGGCGCGGACGTCCAGGTGGCTCGCGGTCACGGTCCAGCCGGCCGACGTCTTCTCGAGCGTCACCGTGGCCGTGGTCTGGATGGTGTCCGGAGTAATGCCGGCCTCGCCCAGTTGGGCCGAGAGCGCCATCGAGAAACAACCCGCGTGGGCCGCGGCGATCAACTCTTCGGGGTTGGTGCCGACGCCGTTCTCGAAGCGGGTTCCGAACGAGTATTGGGCGTCTGCGAGGACGCCGCTGGCGGTGGAAATGGTCCCTTTTCCTTCTTTAAGGCTGCCGTGCCAGGCAGCGGTGGCTGTACGATTCATATTCCATCAGATGCGCCACGGGGCCGTTCCGATCCAGCCATCGAACCATCCTTCCGGATGCGCCATACTGTATTTGAGGCGTCCCGCTATGCATAAGTACTTAACTGTCCTTCCGTTGGCGATCTGTCTGGCGTTCCCTGCGTTCGCGGCGGACAAGAAGAAGAGCGAACAGGGAATCACGCGCGAACAGGCCGACGAAATCCTGAACGAGCTGCGCCAAATCCGCCAGTTGCTCGAAAAGGGGGCGGCGGCCGATGCCAGCGGAATCCACATGAACCTGGAGGGCGGGCCCTGGCTTGGCAGCAAGGACGCGCCCATGACCATGGTGGAGTTCACCGACTACCAGTGCGGCTTCTGCCGCCAGTTCCATGTCGCGACGTTCCCCGAGCTCAAGAAGAAGTACATCGATACCGGCAAGCTGCGGTTCGCCAGTCGCGACATGCCGCTCGATTTCCACTCCAACGCCGCCCGCGCCGCCCAGGCCGCCCGCTGCGCCGGCGATCAGCAGGAGTTTTGGGAGATGCGGGATCGCCTCATCACCAACGCCGACAAGCTTGGCCCCGCCGATCTCAACCGTTACGCGCAAGGGCTGAAGCTGGATACACTTCAGTTCCAGACCTGCATGGACAGCGGCAAGTACTCCAAGACGGTGCAGAAAGACGTAGCGACTGCCGAGGGCTTTGGGGTGACCGGAACTCCCAGCTTCCTGCTCGGCAAGAGCACGCGAGACGGCGTCTCGGGCGTGATCCTGGTGGGCGCCGTGCCGCTCGATGCGTTCGAGGCCAGGTTCAAAGAGCTCGCCCAGTAAGCTACATCTTCTGAACCTTGATCGTGCCGTTCGAAGTCGACAGGTCGATCAGCGGACCGCCGCCGTTGATCTCGCCTTCCAGGAAGTTCTTGCCCATCGCGCCGTGCGTGGTCACGTCGAACTCGGTCGAGATCCCGCCGTTGCTCGTCGACGCGCGCAGCCTGGCCTTAATGGGCGGCGGCAGCCGCAGCGTGATCGTGGCATTGCTGGTCGAAG
The DNA here is from genome assembly GCA_035602665.1 of Bryobacteraceae bacterium. Lineage (GTDB taxonomy): Bacteria > Acidobacteriota > Terriglobia > Bryobacterales > Bryobacteraceae > DASWZN01. Next base: position 2,203 of record DATNLV010000666.1, read on the forward strand.
CGTGAATCTCGTTGTTGTCCAGTTCCTCGACCTCGAGCTCGATGCTGCCGTTGGAGCTCCCCAGCTTGACCGGCTCGCCCGCCTTGGGCTTCCCCAGGCGAATATGGACGCCGCCGTTCGAGGTCCGCGCATCCAGCGCTCCGAACATGCGGTCCAGCCGGATCGAGCCATTCGAGGTGCGCAGCGTGGCGTCGCCCGTCAGGCCGTCGGCCTCGATCGCGCCGTTCGACGTTTTCGCGTCGAGCCGCCCCTCCACCTTGCGGAGCCGCACGGCGCCGTTCGAGGTCTCGAGGCTCGAGTTGCCTTGAACGTCCTCGACGCGGATCTGGCCGTTCGAGCTCACGATGCGGTCCAGTTCCACCTTGAACGGAACGCGGATCGAATACTTCGCTCCAGAGTTGCCGTGCCACGAGGGCCGCACGGTGTGGATGGTCACCGAGTTGTCGTCCGCCTTGGTTTCGATCTTGATGTCTTTGAGGAGCTGTTCGCGCCCGGCATACTTGGTGCCGGTGATCTGGACCGAGTCCTTTTCCCAGCCCAGGATCTCGACCGAGCCGTTGTAGTTGTCGACGCTCAGGCGGCCTCCGGGCTTCAGGTTGTAGGTGTATTGGAAGTCCTCACGGTAGTGGTCGGAAGCATCGGCGATGCTCTCGAAGTCGCAGCCCACCTGGAAGGGGACCAACGAAACGGCAGCTAGGGCTAGAAACGGAAGTCGCATGGCTCACCTCACAAACCGGTATACGACAGGTGGATGGAAAAGTTCCATGTCCCCAGCGCGAAGCAGGCAACGGGCGACGGGCCGCCTTCCTTCACTTCTCTTCTTTGTCCGCCGCCAGCAGCTCTTCCCACATATCGCCGTTCTTGGTCCACTCCGCGGGCTCAAGGCCGGAGATCTGAAGTTCGGCGACCTTCAGCGTCCCGTGCCCGTAAGGGCAGATGTACTCGAGGTGCGGCCGGCCAAACTGCAGCATCTGGCCCCAGGAGCCCGATGTAACCGGCATCCGAAGCCGCCGCGCGCACACTCGGCAGCGATAGCGCTGATCCAGGATCGAAAGGTAAATCAGGCCGCAGGAGATCAGAAAGACGAACCCCGCCGCCAGGGTCCAGGGCAGGTCGAAGCCGAGAAACTGGCCGCGGAACAGGCGCGGGCGCGGCAGCAACAGTGTGACGCCAAACCAGATGCCGCCAAGGAGCAAACCCGACACGCCGAGTTTAGCCGCAAGCCAACCCCAATAGCGCATACATCTATATAGACTGCGTTTTGGGGCCGTTGGTTCCCGAGCGCGAAACCGGCCCTATTGCCGCATGAGCACGACGGGGGCCGATTCCGCTCCGTTGACGTGGTCGAAGAAATCGCGCACCGCTTTGTAGTCGGCCGAAGGCGCGGTTATGTCGTTTACTTCGAGCGATTGGCGAAACAAGACTTCGTTTCCGTTGGGGGTCCAGCTGGCCTGATACTTCCCGTAGGCGCTGGCGAGTGAAACCGGATCGGGCACCTCGTCAATCCTGAAGCCGTCCGGCACACGCAGGTGCACCACGGAGTGCCATTCGGCCGCGTGCAGCACAATCGGCAGCTTGCGCTCCTTGGCGGGAAGAGAATAGCCGCTGCCGATGGCGAGAACGCCCGGTTTCACCAACAGCAACCGCCCCTGCATGGACTGGCCGAACTGGTCGGCGGCATACTCGGCGTGGGTGTCGAGGCGTCCCTCGTCGCGGGTGTCTTTGTGTGTGAAGGCGCCCAACTTGACGCTTCCGACGGTCCTGGCCAGGCTGCGCTCCATATGCGTGCGTATCTCCGATGCGGAAGTCCGCTCGAAACTCGACCGCCAGTCCGATGCTCTTTGGCCGAAATATGCCACATCGCGCGAGGCTTCGAGCGCACCCTGCGGCGACACCTTGGCGTCAACCGTGGACTCGACGCGGTTCGCCGACGCGGGCAGAAGAGGCATTTGGAGAAGCACGCCCCGGTCGGCGGAATCGATGAGAGCGTAGCTGCCCTGCTCGTCTTCGGGCAGGTCGCCTAGCGGGGTGTAAGGATCCGTCGGATCGAAGATCAGAAGGCGGCCGAACTGCGGATGGGTAACCACAGGCCCCAACTGAATTGAATCCGGAATCTTGATTGCGACGATGACGTGGTTGAACTGGTGGGGCGACGGCCA
>DATNLV010000668.1:0-9109 GCA_035602665.1 Bryobacteraceae bacterium
CCTTCGCCATGTACCCCAAGAACGAGGAGCCGTTCCTCGAGGTGATCCGCATGCACCGCGGCTCCGTCAGCCGCATCGGGCACAAGCACACCGCGGAACTCAGGGAGGTGGCGCAGGAGGTGTGGGACGAGGCGTACGAAGCCGGGAAGCAGAACGGCTACCGCAACGCCCAGGTCACCGTCATCGCGCCCACCGGCACGATCGGTTTCATGATGGATTGCGACACCACCGGCATCGAGCCCGACCTGGCGCTGGTGAAACACAAGAAGCTGGTGGGCGGCGGCGTCATCAAGATCGTCAACAACACGGTTCCGCAGGCGCTCATCCGCCTGGGCTACGCGCCGGAGCAGGTGGAGCAGATCGTGAGCCACATCGATTCCACCGGGACCATCGAAGGCGCGCCGGGCATCAAGGACGAGCATCTGCCGGTGTTCGATTGCAGCTTCCGGCCGCAGAACGGCGTCCGCTTCATCCAGCACATGGGCCACGTGCGCATGATGGCGGCGGTGCAGCCGTTCATTTCGGGCGCCATTTCGAAGACCATCAACATGCCCGAGGAATCGACGGCGCAGGACATCATGGACGCCTACATCGAGAGCTGGCGTCTGGGTCTGAAGGCGGTGGCGATTTACCGCGACGGCTCGAAGCGCGTGCAGCCTTTGAGCTCCGGCGGCGGGACGAAGCAGGCGGCGGTGGTGGCGGCCGCGGCGGCGCAGGAGAAGATCGTTTACCGTCCGGTGCGGCGCAAGCTGCCGGACGAGCGCGCCTCGGTGACGCACAAGTTTTCGATCGGCGGGCACGAGGGCTACATCACGGTCGGCCTGTACGACGACGGCACGCCGGGTGAGCTGTTCATCACCATGGCCAAGGAAGGCTCGACGATTTCGGGCCTGGTGGACGGCTTCGCGACCGCAATCAGCTTCGCGCTGCAATACGGCGTGCCGCTGAAGTTCCTGGTGGACAAGTTCAGCCACGTGCGTTTCGAGCCGGGCGGGTGGACGGGCAATCCGCACGTGCCGTATGCCAAGTCGATTCTGGATTACATTTTCCGCTGGATGGGTGCGCGCTTCCTGGGGCCGGAATACGCGGTGACGGAAGCGGGCGAGACGCCAAAGCTGCGTCCCACGGAGCCCGACCCGCAGCAGAGTTTGCCGTTCGCACCGGTGGCCGACGACGCGCCGCTGTGCTCGGAATGCGGCTCGATCATGACGCGCAACGGGAGCTGCTACAAGTGCGGCAACTGCGGCGGGACCAGCGGCTGCAGCTAGCTAAGACGGCGAAAACATCCTGGCCACGAATGGACACGGATGAACACGAATTGAAACGCAAGTGTTCGCGCATTCGTGCCATACGATCGGTATCGCTGTTACGGCTGTGCGTACTGGGAAGGCTAACCGATCATTTCGGTACTTATTGTCCGTTTTGGTATTGCGGGCGCCTCGGGTGCATGGGATCATGCAGCCTGAATGCAAAAAACCCTGTCGTCTCTGGCCCTGATTGCTCTTATGGCGGCATCGGCGCCCGCCGCCGCACTTTACAGCACGATCCCGAACCCGCTTCCGCCCAACGTCGTGTCAGTGGGGTACGAGGCGACCTCGACGGCAGAGTTCGGCGAGCTCATCCAGTTCGTAGGCGGTACGCGCAGCGTTTCGAGCGCCACGGTTGTCATGAGCGACTGGGCTCTCGCGTCCGACTACGACTCGCACTCGGCGGGTTTCAACCAGTTGCTGACGCTCAACATCTACAACGTCGGGGCGGGGGACACGGTCGGCACTCTGATAGTCTCCGAGACGGTGAATGCGTTCATCCCTTGGCGGCCGGAGGCGTCGGCAGGCTGCGGCACCGCATGGATGGCCGCCGATGGCCACTGCTACAACGGGCTGGCGACCGAGGTAACATTCGACTTGCCGAACCTCAAGGTGTCGGGTCCGGTGATTTATGGTCTGGCGTTCGATACGACCCACTATGGAGCGAATCCGACCGGGCAGCCGGGGCCGTACGAGAGCCTGAACTTCGGTCTGGTGCAGACGAGTCCCAGCGTGGGAAGCGATCCGCTGCCGGGCACGGCCTATTGGAACACCACCTACGGCGGCTTCTACACGGATGGCGGCGCGGGCGGTGTCGGCATATTCCGGCAGGACACGGAGTGGTCGTACTCCGGAGCCATCGAGTTCGATGGCACTGCCCCGGAACCGGCAACGCTGACACTGTTGGGCGTGGGGCTGATCGGACTCGCGTTCGTTCGGCGCCGCGTTCGTCGATAGATGGCCGCTGGCTCGCGGCGGTCCCCGCACTGCCCGGCGTGATGGCATATGGCGCCACCCCGGAAGAGGCGGTGCGCAAGGCCAAGGCGGTTGCGCTGCAGATTCTCGCGGACATGATCGAGAGCGGCGAGGAACTCCCGGAGCCGTTCAAGCTTTTATTCGCCGCATGAGCGAGTTCCTGCCTCCAATTCAACTTTCCTGCCGCACGCGCCGGTAGAGCGCCACGAACTCCTCCAGCGGAATCTGCTCGGCGCGCAGGCGCGCTTCGGGCCACACGTCCACCAGCTTCCCGTAGAACGGCCGCAGGTTGTTGCGCAGCGTCTTGCGCTTGTGGCGGAACGAGCGGCCCGCGAATTCGAGGAAGCCGGCGGCGTCTTCGATCACCGGCCGCGGCTCCAGGCGCACCGCCGCCGATTCCACCTTCGGGGGCGGGGAAAACGCGGCGGGCGGCACTCGGAACAGGAGCTCCGGCGTGGTGAAACACTGCGTCTGGACGGTCAGAAATCCGTAGTCGCGCGTGCCCGGTTTGGCCACCAGCCGCTCGGCCACTTCGAGCTGCACCAACACCAGCGCGCGCCGCAGCGCCGCGCCCATGCTGAAGATGCGGTCCAGAATCGGCGAGGTGATGTAGTAGGGCAGATTGCCCGCCAGCGCCGCCGGTCCCCACTGGCTCAGGTCCGTATCGAGGACGTCCGCCTCCACCACCTCGACTTGGGGGAACCGCCGCCGCAATCCGGCCGCCAGCACGCGGTCCAGTTCGATGGCCACCACGCGGTCCGCGCGCTCCAGCAGAAATTCGGTCAGCGCGCCGCGGCCCGGCCCGATCTCGATCACCAGGGGTTCGCGCGCGGGGCAGGCCGCTTCGGCCAGGCGCGCAAGAATATCGCGCGCCGTCAGAAAGTGTTGTCCGAGTTTAGCGTGAGCCACGTAACCGCGTTAGCTCTTGACGTTGACTTGTTGCCGCTGGAACGAGATGTACATCTTGCCGGAGGTCGGGCGGCCGAACATGGTGGCGGGCGTGAACTGCGTGAAGAGCAGTTTGCGCTCGATCAGGCGCTTGAGCCCGGGATTCTGCGCCAGGGAAGGCCCCTGGACCACCGCGAAATCGGCCATGCGGCCCTCGCCGTCCACTACCACCTCGACCACGAAATCGGCGGTATCGCTGTCGAATCCGAACGACACCTGGTCTTTGAATGCGGGCTCGGTCGAGAGCCCGAACGGAACGTCGTGCCCCGTCATGGGGTGGAAAGCGAAGCTCGGAATGAGCATCGCGAAAAGGACCACCGCCGAGACGAAGCCGCCGGCAAATGGCAGCGCCAGGGGGCGCATCAGGTTGTCCGCCCACAGGCGCAAGCGGCCGGGCAGAAGGTCGAGCCGTCCCTGCCGCGCCGTCACCCGCGCGCGTTCCTTGGATGCGATGACGCGCAACGCCGTGGTCACCTTCGCCGGAACCGGTTCGGCCGGCAGCGACCGCACGGCGGCGCGCACCCGCGCCAGTTCCTCCAGGCGCGACTGGCACCCGCTACAGCGGGCTACGTGCAACGAAACCCTTTCCCGTTCCTCTTTGGGCAGACAGCCATCGAGGTGTGCGGAGAGTGAATTCTGGACAGTAGCGCAGTTCATATCTTCACTCAGCCGGTTGTGGCGTCAAATGCAGGACCTGTTCCGGCTCTAACCGCCCCGCCAATTCTTTTCGTAACGCCTCACGTCCACGCAGTATCCGGGACTTCACGGTCCCGAGAGCCACCTGGAGGATCTCGGCGATCTCCTCGTAGCTCAATTCTTCTATGTCCCTCAGCACCACCGCCATCCGATAGCTCGGGTTCAGGCGAGCCAGGGCGGCCTCCACCAGCTTGTGCTGCTCGTCGTCGGCGGCGCGGTCGAAGGGAGAGCGCGCCGGGTCGGACAGCACCTGCGAATAATTCAGGCTCCCCTCCTCCTCTTCCTCCAGGCCGATTTCCTGCTTCCGGTGGCGCCCAAACCAGCGCTGATAGTTGTAGGCCTCGTTCACGGCGATCCGGTAGATCCAGGTCTTCAGGCTGCTATCGCCGCGGAAGGCGCCAATCTTGCGGAAGACTTTCAAAAAAACTTCCTGAACCACGTCGGAGGCGTCCGAGGAATCGCTCAGCAGCCGCACCGCTAAGTTATAGACCGGCTGCTGATACTCGGCTATGAGCGCCTCATAAGCCGCCTCGGTCCCTTGCCGAAGCCCTTCCACGAGCCGGGAATCGTCACCGGTATCCCGGCGGTCCCGAAGGACCTCCATCGGTCCGACTTGGACCGCGGAGCCGAGATGAAGGGTTGCGTCTGCCACGGCTAAACCTCGACGGCAGTTTCCACCTTCAACCTATCAGGAATCCGGGCTTCCTGCAATTGTATAGACACCTGGGGGTCCGAAAAAGTTCCAGGGCCGCTGAGGCGGCCGCCCGTTGCTCGTTGCCCGTTGCTCGTTGCATGTTGATTCAGGGCGAGTTTTGCCGCTTCGCACCCAGAATTCACAGCGCTGCGGAGCCCATGAAGTCGCCGCGTGGATCAACGGGCAACGGGCAACGAGCAACGAGCAACGAGCGGTTTTGGAACAAACCCTCCTCCCCAATCGTCTTCCTTTCGATGAAGTCTAACGCTTCCATTGCCGAAGCCGTGTCGGTGGCCGCGGGATCGCTTCGCGGGAGCAAGATGCGGAGCTTCCTCACGCTTCTGGGGATCATCCTCGCCACCACCACCCTGATCGCGGTCATGGCGGTGATCCACGGCATGGACCTCTACATAGGGCAGCAGGTTTCCGATATGGGGGGCGATGGCTTCCGGGTGGTGCGGCTGGCCATGATCGGAGAGGACAATCCCAAGAAGTACCTGGAGCTGCAGCGCCGCAACCCGAAGCTTCGCAAGGAGGAGTTCGAGTTCCTCAAAAGCCATGTCACCATGTGCCGCGACATGGGCATGGAAGGTTACCGCAGCGTGCCGGTGCATTACCAGAAGGAAAGCGTGGATGGCATCCTGCTGCGCGGGGTCACCAGCAACATGTCCGCCATCGCCAACATACAGGTGGTCGCGGGGCGGTTCTTCTCGGACGCGGACGACCAGAGGCGGCAGGCCGTGACCTTCCTCGGCAACGAGGTGGCCGAGAAGTTTTTCCCCAACGCGAATGCGGTGGGCAAGTTCATCGAGCTGCAGGGGCGGCCGTTCGAGGTGATCGGCGTCGCCAAGGCGCAGGGTAGCGTCTTCGGCCAGAGCCGCGACAACTTCGTGATGGTGCCGATCGAAACCTACTACAAGATGTTCGGCACGCAATCGGACGTCAACTTCTTCGCCGCGGCGCTCGACCGCGACCACATCGAGCGGGCCCAGGACGAGGCGCGCGTGTTGATGCGCAGCTTCCGCCACCTGAAGCCGAAGGACGAAGACAACTTCGCCATCGTCGGCTCGGAATCGCTGACCGAGGCATGGGACAAGCTGACCGGCGCGATCGCGGCCACCGCGGTGGCGATCGTTTCCGTGTTCATGGTGGTGGGCGGCGTGGTGATCATGAACATCATGCTGGCGGTGGTGAGCGAGCGCACGCACGAGATCGGAATCCGGAAATCGGTGGGCGCGCGCAAGCGGGACATTCTGAGCCAGTTCCTGGTGGAGTCCTCGATGCTGGCCGCGAGCGGCGGCCTGATCGGGGTGGCGACGGCCTGGGGACTGGCCGCCATCGTCCGCAACACGACGCCGGTTCCGATGGCCGTGCCGTTGTCGTCGGTGGTGATCGCGGTGCTGCTCTCCGGCTCGGTAGGGCTGTTCTTCGGCATCTACCCGGCGCGGCGCGCGGCGCAGCTCGATCCGATCGAGGCGTTGAGGGTGGAGAAATGAGCGGGACCGAAATTCTCTCGGCGGCGCGCATGGCGCTGGCCACCATCCGCGAGCACAAGATGCGGAGCTTCCTCACGGTCCTGGGCGTGATCATCGGGACCGGCACCGTCATCGGGGTGGGCTCCATCATCACCGGGATGGACGCATCGATTTCGAACATCTTTCGCAGCTTCGGTCCCACCACGCTAATTGTGTTCAAGTTCAAGATCGGGTTCCGCTTCAACATCAGCCGCGAGGAGGCGATGCGCAAGCCGCTCACGGTGGAGAACGGGCGCGCGATTGCCGAGCGCTGCGTTGCCTGCAAGGGCGTGAGCCCGTACCTGTTCCCGGACTTCCGGGCGATCCACCTGGCCAAGTACAGGGGCAACGAGATCTACGACGTCGAGATGGGCGGCACCGAAGAGGCCTATGCCGCCGGCGGAACCACTATGAAATTTGGCCGCTTCCTGAGCGATACCGACAATCGCCACCACCTTCCGGTGTGCGTTATCGGCGAGGACATTCAGAAGTCGTGGTTCGCGGGGATGGACCCGGTGGGCAAGCGCATCCAGGTGGACGGGCACGAACTGGAGGTGATCGGCGCGATGGACCGGCCCGCGGCCAGTTTCCCGGGACAGGAGGATCTGCGCATCCTGCTGCCGTATTTCACCATGAAGAAGATGTATCCCAGCGCCCGCGAGAACATGCTGGTGGTGATCGCGCAGGACGGCAAGGTGGCCGAAGCGATGGACGAGGTGCACGGGATTCTGCGGCAGGAGCGCCGCCTCAAGCAGAATCAACCGGACAATTTCGATATCACCACCGGCGAACAAATGATCGAAGAGTTCCGTAACATGATGTCGGTCACGGCGCTGGTGATGGTGATCCTGAGCTCGATCGGGTTGCTAGTGGGCGGCGTGGGCGTGATGAACATCATGCTGGTTTCGGTGACGGAGCGCACCAAGGAGATCGGCGTGCGGAAGGCCGTGGGCGCGCGCCGCAGCGATGTGGTGGCGCAGTTCCTGACCGAGGCGGTGGTGCTGACCGGCGTGGGCGGGCTGCTGGGGATCCTGCTGGGCTGGATGCTATCGCTGGTAGCCAAACTGGTCTTTCCCGATCTGCCCACGATGATTCCGATGTGGGCCGTGGGAACGGGCGTGTCGGTCTCGGTGGGAGTGGGATTGTTCTTCGGGATCTGGCCGGCGGCGAAGGCGGCGCGGTTGGATCCGGTGGAGGCGCTGAGGTACGAGTGAGGCCGCCGAGGGCGGCCGCTCGTTGCCCGTTGCTCGTTGCCCGTTGATAGAGGACTCGGGCGCTTCGCGGGCGGGAGTTGTTGGCGGTGCGAGCCACGCGCCCTTACTGGTTCTCGTCCAGAGCCTCTTTGAGCTGGCTGGCCTCGATTGGTTCCGCCGTCACCTGGACCGTCTGGCCTTCGCCGACCTCGATGAGCTGCGCGCGGTTCTCGAGCGCTCCCAGGACCTCCGGCAGTTCCTGCAGATTCCATTGGGGGGGCGCATTGAATGCGTAGAGGCGATATCGACCGGGCACGACGCCTTGCAGCATCGCCTGCCCGGTGCCTCCAGGACTGGCCCGCACCAGGCCGCCGTCGAGGCGCTCGGGCTCGGCCGGCACGAGCAGGAAGTTGATCGGCTCGCCCGCGAACGTGGCCGACACCGCCGCCTGCACCTGGCCGGTCTTGCCGCTGGCGAGGATGTGAATCGGCCCGGCCGTTCCGGGCGCCAGGTCGAATCCGAAGGGCGATGCGTCCCTCTCGCCGATAGCGAGCGACTTGATGTAAGGCCCGCCCCACAGAAGGAGGCGCCATCGTCCGGGGGTCAGGCCCGTCACGGTGAACGTGCCGTCTTTGTTCACGTGCGCCTGCGGCGGCCGCGGGAAGGGAAGGCTATTGAGCGGCTCGAGCATGACGGAAAGGCCTTCCAGCGGGGGCGGGTTGTCGCCTTCCACTTCCACCGTCCCGCTCATTTCCGAAGCGGGCGCGACCACGACGTGGAGCGGATCAGGCGCCGTGGCGCCGACCTGGAGCGGCAACCGACCCTGGTAGAAGGGAGGGTTGCCCACCCCGGTGCTCACCAGGATCACATACGACCCGGGCGTGACCGAGCGAATCTGGAACTCGCCCGTGCGCCGGTCCAGGCTGGCGCCGAGGCCCCCTGTTTCGAAGAGGTCGAGGTTGGGCGGAAGCAGCAGGACCTGAACGTTGCCGTTCTGCAGCACCGAGGGATCCGGCGCATCGACCCGGACCCGCACCGTTACTCCCGTAACGCGGTGCACCTGGAAATCGACACCCTGGGTCTCGGTACCGGGAGTGACGGCGAGGCGCGTGGCGCCGTTCGTGTCCGCGACGCCGGGGTAGAATTGCGGAGCATAGACCAGCGTGGGCCGGCGCGGGTCGTGGAGCGGCATCAGCGCGTGCGGCGCCTCCAGTTCCCCGCCGCATCGCGCGGCCACATAATAGCGACCCTTCTCGAGTCCCTGAATCCAATACTCGCCGCGATCGTTGGTCGCAACGCCGTTCCGGCTCACCAGGCTGCGCCGGCCGTTCTGGGATTGCCGCCGCAGCGCGCTCACGAAGCAGTTCGCCACCGGAGCTTCGAACTCGTCCACCACCTTCCCGCTGATCGTCCCCTGCGGCGAGAGCTTGATCTCGATCCCGCTCTTTTGTTCTCCGGTCTCGAGCGCGATCCGGGCAGGCCCCTCCGCGGACGCATAGGCGTAGTTGGCGTGCTGCGCGTGAAGCCAATAGGCGCCGGCCGGCAGGGCGCGAAACGCGAAATGCCCGCTGGCATCGGTGCCCGCTCGCAGGTCCGTCTGCGCGCCGCCGGGCGGTGCAGCGCCGTTCAGGTTGACCTCCGCCTTCCGGATCGGCTCGCCCGTGACCGCATCGAGCACCGTGCCTTCGATGGAGCCGGTTGCCTCCTCGGCCGCGGGCGGCGCCGGTTGTTGCGCCAGCGCCGGCGCCGCCAGGAGAATCGCTGCGAACAAACGAGGCCACG
>DATNLV010000713.1:0-2426 GCA_035602665.1 Bryobacteraceae bacterium
CGTGGCCGCGCCGCTCTCGACCACGAAAATGTCCGCCTGCCCCTCGTGCAACTCGGCCTCGCCGTCGCCTTCGCGGTGGGCGATCATGAAAAAGTGATTGCCGAAAGTGTCCAGCCGCTGGGAGGCGCTCTTCGTTTTCGGGTCGACCTTGGCCGCAAGCTGCTCCCCGTAGTCCTGCAGGCTGGCCTTGCTCCAATGTGCGAATCCCGCCGGCGCGCCCGCCGCGAGCAAGCCGGCCAGCATGGGCCCAAACACGAGAATGATCGTCATACCGCGACATTAGCACCGAACCGCGACCGTCAGGGAGCGGGCCTCCATGCAAAACTGGTTCTGAGAGGCGGTGACGGGTGAAGGTGATTCTGTTCGGTGCAACCGGCATGGTTGGCCAGGGCGTCTTGCGCGAGTGCCTGCTCGATCCCGGTGTGGAAAGTGTCCTCGCCATTGGCCGCGCCGCCACCGGCCAATGCCACGAGAAGCTCCAGGAGATCATCCAAGGGGACCTCTCTAACCTCGCGCCCATCCAGGCCAGGCTCTCGGGCTACGACGCCTGCTTCTTCTGCCTCGGGGTCTCCGCGGCCAGGATGAGCGAGCAGGAGTATCGCCGCCTGACCTACGACCTCACCATCTCGGCGGCGGAAACCCTGGTCCGGCTGAACCCCGCGATGACGTTCGTTTACGTATCGGGCGCCGGTACCGATAGCACGGAGCGCGGGCGCATGATGTGGGCGCGCGTGAAAGGCCAGACCGAGAACGCGCTGCTCCGGATGCCTTTCAAAGCCGCTTACATGTTCCGCCCCGCCTATATCCAGCCACTCCACGGGATTCGGACAAAGACCGCCTGGTACCGGGCCTTTTACGCCGTGATGGTGCCGCTGTATCCGCTCTGGAAGTTACTCCTGCCTAAGTATGTGACGACAACGGAATGCATAGGCCGGGCGATGATCGAGGTCGCCCGCCGGGGCGCGCCCAAGCCTGTGCTCTCAAGCCAGGATATCGCTGAAATCTGCCGCGCGAATAACACTTTCAGATAGGAATTGGTTTTTCAGTTACTGATCTATACTAACCCTGTATCCCGCGGACCAGAGGGGCGGGACCCAGGAGGTGTCTATGTCGACAAGCGCAACTGTGCGGGAGAGAGCGATCCCTATCACCGCGACCAGGTTGTTGATCAACAACCAGTGGACCGAAGCGGCATCGGGCCGCACGTTTCCCACGATTAACCCCGCCACGGGCGAGGAAATCTGCCGCGTCGCAGAGGCCGACAAGGAGGATGTGGACCGCGCGGTGAAAGCGGCTCGCCAGGCCTTCGAGCGCGGGCCGTGGAGAAAAATGGCGGCGTCCGAGCGCGGCCGGCTGCTGAACAAACTGGCGGACCTGATCGAAAAGCACGCCGACGAATTGGCCAGCCTGGAAAGCCTCGATAACGGCAAGCCCTATAGCATGGCGCTCGCCGCGGACCTGCCGCTCACCATCGCCTGCTACCGCTACTTCGCGGGTTGGGCGGACAAGATTCAGGGTCGAACCATCCCCATCAGCGGCAACTACTTCTGCTATACGCGCCTCGAGCCGGTGGGCGTGGTGGGCCAGGTGATCCCCTGGAACTTCCCTCTGCTGATGCAGGCCTGGAAGCTCGCGCCCGCTCTTGCCACCGGCAATACCGTGGTCCTCAAGCCCGCCGAGCAGACTCCGCTCACCGCCCTGCGCGTCGGCGAGTTGATCGTCGAGGCCGGATTCCCGGAAGGGGTGGTCAACATTCTGCCCGGCTATGGTCCCACCGCCGGCCAGGCCATCGCCCGCCACATGGACGTGGACAAGGTCGCATTCACGGGATCGACCGAAGTCGGCCACCTGATCATGGAAGCGGCCGCGCAGACGAACCTGAAGCGCGTCACGCTCGAGCTGGGCGGCAAGAGTCCCAACATCGTCTTCGCCGATGCCGACATGGACCGTGCCGTCGAAGGCTCGCACTTCGCCCTGTTCTTCAACCAGGGCCAGTGCTGCTGCGCCGGATCGCGGCTGTTCGTCGAGCGCAAGGCATACGACGAATTCGTCGAGCGCAGCGCGGATCGCGCCAGGCGCCGCACCGTCGGCGACCCCTTCGACGCGAACACCGAGCAGGGCCCCCAGGTCGACGACGCGCAGTTCGACAAGGTGATGAGTTACATCGCATCCGGCAAGGAGCAGGGCGCGAAGCTGGTCTGCGGCGGAGCGCGAGTCGGCGACCGCGGCTACTTCATCGAGCCGACCGTCTTCTCCGACGTGCAGGACAACATGAAGATCGCCGAAGAGGAGATCTTCGGACCGGTGCAGAGCATCATCAAGTTCAAGGACCTCGACGACGTGGTGGAGCGGGCCAACCGGACCATGTACGGTCTGGCAGCCGGGGTGTGGACGCGCGATATCGGCAAGGCGCACGCCATAGCTAA
>DATNLV010000679.1:0-2158 GCA_035602665.1 Bryobacteraceae bacterium
GGACTCAGGGTGTCGGAACCTCTCGAGCTTCGCATAAAGGACCTGCTTTGGGGTGAAGGGGAAACCGGCCACGTTCTGCTTCGGGGCGCGAAGGGCGGAAAGGACCGGCGGGTCCCGATACCCCGGTCGTGCGCCGCCTCATTGAGGCTTCAAATGGAGTTTGCCCGTTCCGTGTGGAATTGGGACCGGGCCAACGCTCCGGGTGTTGGAGTCACATTGCCTTTCTCCCTGGCAGCCAAGTATCCCCGCTATGCCTTTCATTGGCAGTGGTTCTGGGTGTTTCCCGCGCAAAACCATTGCGATGATCCGAGAAGCGGAAAGCGGGTGAGGTTCCACATCCTTCAGGACAATATCCAGCGAAGCGTGCAGCGAGCCGCGACAAAGGTCGGTCTCGAGGGCCTAATCACGCCGCACGTGCTGCGCCACGCATACGCAACCCATTCGAGGGAGCCGATGGAGTCACTCCGGCAGCTCCTTGGGCATTCGTCGATTGAGACCACGGCGGGCTACCTCCATCCGGTGGTCGACCGCGCAAGCAACCCGCTGGACGACCTGCTAAGGAGGAATGGTGGGTGACGCCAGCCGGGGCTAGCCGGCCGGCCTGGATCCCACTTTCGCGAGCAGCGCCTCGACCCGGGACTTCGAGGCCAGCACGCCCTCCACGGTCGCCCGCGGGCTCAACTCGATCACGAAGAGGTGCTCGGGCCGCCAGAACTGGCTCACCATGGCAAAATCGACCGCGCCTGTCCCGATCGCCTGGTGGTCGTGCCCCTCGGAATCGACGTCGTGGAGGTGGAAGCCGAGCAGCCTCGCCGCGTTCGCCTCAAGCTGGCCGCGGTGGCTGATGAGGCCCATGCGCTCCTTGAGGTTCGCGTGCCCCGTGTCGTGCCAGTACCCGGCGAACGCGGGCGGCGGCATGCCGGCCAGGAGTCCGGGGAAATCCGCGTCCACGGGAAGCTCCTCGAAGGCCTCGCGGTTCTCGAGCGCGAGCCGGACCCCTTTCCCGGCCGCGTAGTCCAGGACGCCCCGGATGCAGTCCTGCGTCCTCTGCCAGTAGGGCCCCATCCTCCTGCGGAGCTTGCGGAGGGCGTCCTCGACCAGGGTACGGTAGGCCTTGTCGCCGGACTCGACGGCCTCCGGGTGGGCGGCCCTGTACTTGGTCATGCGCCTGTCCGGCGCCAGCCAGAGGTACCTCACGCTCCCGAGGTGGCAGACGAGGACGGAGGCTCCGACCTGGGCCGCAAAGTCGATCGACCGCCTGGTCTGGCGAAGCCACTGGTCCCTTTCCCGGTCGTCGGGTGAGGAGGGCTGGAAGACGTTGGGCGCCGCCTGCAGGACCCCCATGGGCAGCGGGCAGAAGTTGTGGGTCGAGCCGACCTTCACGATCCCCTCGTCCACGGCCTTCAGGATGCCGGGCACGAGCGTTATCCTGATCCCGTGGCTCAGCTCGACGCGGCTGAAGCCGAGGCCGGCCATCTCGCTGAGCATCTCGTAGCCGTCCCGGTGGCGATGCGAGCACCAGCTGGTCGATAGCGCGGGGACGGGACTCACGGCGCCTTGAAGATCGAACATGCGGCCGGATTTGCACGTAAAAAAGCCGCGGCCGACATGGGTCGGGACGCGGCTTCGGTGCGTTTGCGGGGGCGCGTCAGCTGTCGTAGCGGCGCCGGAGCATCGCGGTGAAGGCCATGACCTTCTCCTTGCGGCGGCGCTTCTCGCAGGGCTTCTCGTAGTAACGCTTGGCGCGCGTGCCCTTTATGATGTTCTCGCGGTCGAGCTTCTTCTTCATGCGACGAAGCGCACGGTCGATGGGCTCGTTCTTACGGATCTTGATTTCGATGGACATGGGCTGCGGGCGGTACTCGTGGGAAAAGCCGGCTAATAGGCCATTCCCGGGCTCCTCCGTCAACGGTTAAAAGGGCGCGGTAGTGTCCTAATTTGGATTTGGGGTGGCATTTTGCGTAAGTTGGCATGGGTTCGCAGCATGGAGAAAGCGCAGCGCGCCGACCTATTGCGGCAACGATATAAGGCTAAGGGCGGCACTCTTTTGGCGGGAAGCGCCGTCAAGGCCCCCAAGCCTGCGGCTGTGCGGAAGGCTTTGACGGTAATCCCATTCCAAGAGATGCGACTAGACATGGAGCGATCCCCGTTGTGGCTG
>DATNLV010000726.1:0-2018 GCA_035602665.1 Bryobacteraceae bacterium
GGGCGCGATGGGACTTTGATATAATCAGCTAATACTACCGCATAGAGTCAACGTCCGCTCCGTGAGAACAGGTTAACGGCAGTCGCAAGGCCCCAGTTTGTAGACGCACCGCGACTGAACCGCCCCGGGTTTGCCGGAGGCTGTTTCGTTTGAGTCACGCCGCCATGGCGGGTTGCTCCGTCACGGCATAGTAGCGTTCCTCGGCTTCGGCTGGCGGGATGTTGCCGATGGGCTCCAGCAGCCGGCGATTGTTGAACCAGTCCACCCACTCCAGCGTCGCGAACTCGACAGCCTCGAATGACCGCCATGGTCCGCGCCGATGGATGACCTCGGCTTTGTAGAGACCGTTGATGGTTTCGGCGAGAGCATTGTCGTAGCTGTCGCCGACGCTGCCTACAGAAGGCTCGATACCCGCTTCCGCCAAGCGCTCGGTGTATTTGATCGAGACGTATTGGGTGGATTCAATTGGTTGTCGCAACATCGGGATGGAAGGTGATGCGATGGCGGGTCGGCGACGTTCGGATCGGGCACTGCGGGACAAGCTGCGATCGCCAGGGCGACCTCCTGTAGCGTGGCAGGAGCATCGGCGACGGTTCTGGGCGTTGATTGCCGAGGGGCTCTCGAGCGAGGACGCGGCGATGAAGGTTGGAGTATCACAGCCGGTCGGATTTCGTTGGTTCCGCACGGCCGGCGGTATGGCCCCGTCGCATCTATCGCGTTCATCTAAGCCGACCTCCGGGCGTTACCTGAGCTTTGTCGAGCGGGAGGAGATCGCGCTGTTACGCGCGGAAGGTCTTGGTGTGAGGGAGGTCGCTTCCCGGCTGGGAAGAGCGCCATCGACGATCTCGCGGGAGCTGCGGCGCAACGCGGCAACGCGTAGCGGCAACCTGGATTATCGGGCGACAACCGCTCAGTGGCATGCGGAGCGGGCGGCGTGGCGCCCGAAAGCAGCGAAGCTCGCGACGAACCCGGCGCTGCGATCCTATGTGCAGGACCGGCTTGCGGGTTTCATTCTTGCAGCTGGCGGTGCTGCGGTTGCCGGCCCGGCGGTGCCTTGGAAAGGTCGACGGCACGGGCGACGCCGGAGCCGACGGTGGGGATTGGCATGGAGCCCACAACAAATCGCCGAACGGTTGCGGCTCGATTACCCGGATGACACGACGATGCGCATCAGCCACGAGGCGATCTACCAGGCGCTCTACGTTCAAGGCCGAGGTGCGTTGAAGCGCGAGTTGACGCAGTGCCTGCGAACTGGCCGAGCTTTGCGGGTGCCGCGAGCGCGCACGCGTGGGCGGGGCAAGTCGTTCGTGACCTCCGAGATCCTCATCAGCGAGCGTCCGGCCGAGGTAGAAGATCGCGCGGTACCGGGACACTGGGAAGGGGATCTGATCATCGGCCTCAATCGCTCCGCGATCGGCACCCTTGTTGAACGGACGACACGCTTCACGATGCTGCTCCACCTGCCAGCGATGGAGGGACATGGAACGACACCGCGTGAGAAGAACGGGCCAGCTCTCGCGGGGCACGGCGCCGAAGCGGTGCGCGACGCCATTGCGCGCACGATGTTCACGTTGCCCGAGCAACTCCGACGTTCGCTGACCTGGGACCAGGGGGCGGAGATGAGCCAACACGCAAAGCTGAGGATTGATCCCGGCCTGGACGTCTACTTCTGCGAGCCGCACAGCCCGTGGCAGCGAGGAACGAACGAGAATACCAATGGGCTGCTGCGACAGTACTTCCCGAAGGGCACGGACCTGAGCACGCACGGAGTAGACGACCTTCTGGCGGTGGCCACAGCCCTCAACGGCAGGCCGCGCAAGACGCTTGGCTGGCGAACACCTGCCGAGGCACTCGACCTGGCACTCCAGGCAGCGCACACAGGCGTTGCGACGACCAGTTGAACCCAAGCAATACGTCTCCATCAGATACACCGAGCGCCTGGCGGAGGCCGGCGTCGAGCCCTCGGTGGGTAGCGTCGGCGACTCGTACGACAATGCTCTCGCCGAAACCATCAACGG
>DATNLV010000732.1:0-4207 GCA_035602665.1 Bryobacteraceae bacterium
CGACCCCGAAAGCCCCGGCGTCATCATGGTCAGCACCCTCGACCTCTGGTACCAGCACGATGACATTTTCCGCAGCCTGGATGGCGGCGACGCCTGGGAGGAAGTCGGCGCAAGCGGCACCTGGGACAACTCGCTGTCCCCGTGGGTCGGCCTGCTTCAGAGCGCCACGTCGCCGGGATGGTGGATGGGTTCGCTGGCCATCGACCCCTTCAACTCCGGCCACGTGATGTACGGCACCGGCGCCACCATCTGGTCCACCTCGAACGCCACCGCCATCGATTCGGGCCAGCCCGTGAACTGGACCATCGGAGCCAGCGGCCTCGAGGAAACCGCCGTGCTCCAGCTCATCAGCCCGCCCAGCGGCCCGGCGAATCTGTTGAGCGGCGTTGGCGACATCGGAGGATTCGCCCATCTCACCCTCACGCAAAGCCCTCCCGCCGGCATGATGGCCAATCCCATCTTCTCTACCACCACCGGCCTGGACTTCGCGCAAAGCTCGCCGCTCGTGATGGCCCGCACCGGCTACGCCAGCAACAGCCCGTACGGCGCGTACTCCACCGACGGCGGCGTCACCTGGACGCCCTTTGCCGGCACCCCCGCCGGGACCACGCAAGGCGCCGGCTCCATCGCCGTCTCGGCCGACGGCAAGACCTTCGTCTGGGCGCCCCTCAACGCGCCGGTCGCCGCTTCCACCGACAAGGGCACCACCTGGACTCAGTCCTCCAGCGCTCCCTCGGGCAACACTGTGGTTGCCGACCGCGTAAATCCCCTGAAGTTTTACATCGCCAGCGCCGGCTCTTTCTACCGCAGCACCGACGGCGGCGTCACATTCACCACCACCGGCGCTTCTGTCACCGGAACCGTGGTGGCCTCCTTCAAGGCCGAGGGCGACCTGTGGCTGGCCTCCAACGCCGGCCTCTTTCATTCGACGGATTCGGGCAGTACGTTCGCAGCGATCGCTGGCGTCCAGCAGGCCAACAGCGTGGGACTGGGCATGGCCGCCTCGGGCGCGACCTACCCGGCGCTCTATGTAATGGGCGTGGTCGGCAACGTGCAAGGCTTCTTCCGCTCCACCGACGCAGGCGCCACCTGGAGCCAGATCAACGACGCTCAGCACCAGTACGGCAACGCCAGCCTGGTGATCGGCGACCCGCGCGTCTTCGGCCGCGTCTACATCGGCACCAACGGCCGAGGCATCATCTACGGCGATCCGACCTCGCCGTCCCACGCCCGGCATTCCTCGAACATGGAGAAATAGCGAATGAACTGGAGCGGCATTGCAGCAATCCTGCTAGGCCTCGCGGTTATGCTGGGCGCCTTCGGAGCGCACGGCCTCCGCGCCCGTCTCGACGCCTACTCGATGGGCATCTACGAGAAGGCCGTCTTCTACCACTTCATCCACGCCCTGGGCCTGCTGGTGGTGTCGATCCTCCCCAAACTCGGAGCGCTTCGGCCAAGCACCGGAGCCTGGGTCTGCTGGCTGCTAGCCGTCGGAATCCTCCTCTTCTCCGGAAGCCTCTACCTGCTGGCCCTGACCGGAGTGCGCACCCTGGGCGCCATCACCCCGCTAGGCGGCCTGGCCTTCATCGCCGCCTGGTTCGCCCTGGCCTGGGGCCTCTTCCGCAACTAAGGCTCGCCGGCCAGCCTGGGGGGCGGGCTTTAAGCCCGCGCGGGGCTTCAGCCCCGCAAGGTCTGGTTCTGGATTCAGTTGATATCCTTCCAGCCCGTGTCCTTGAACATCTTGTACTGCCCGCCCTCGAGCCGATACCACGCCGTGCGGACGAGGACCGCCGTCATGCTGTCTGTCTCGATGACTCGGTACCCCTTCCAGCGCTTGTTTGTGACGATCAAGTCATGTTCATGCGCTTCGAATGCCAGTTCATACCCGCGGTTCGTTGCACGAAACACCCAGAAGGTCGTTATGTTCGCGCCCCTCAGCGCGCCCGTCGCCATCACGACGACGTCTTTCTCCCCATCTCCGTCCAGGCGAACCGCCGACGCGGAGAACCAGGACGGCGGGAGTTGACCGGTGGCGGATGAAGGTTCACCCTCAAGAAAATGCCGAACCCGACCGTCATTGCGGAGGATGGCAGCTACTCCCTCGGGGATGCCGATCGGCCGTTCGACCTGTTCGTCTTCCGCACTGAAGTGCAATTGCTCCGGCGACGCCCCGAAGGCGGATGCCAACGCGAGCAAGACGATTCCCCCTTCGAATCTCATGCCCGCTTACTCCGCCCGCTTCACGCTGCTGTCCTTGAACATCTTGTACTGCCCGCCCTCGAACCGGTAAGCCGCACTGCGGATGCTCGTGGCCGTCACCGCGGACGTCTTGATGATCCTGTACGCCTTCCACCGCTCGTCCGTGACGGTCAAGTCATGCTCGGTTGCCGAAAGCAGCACCTCATACCCGGGGTACCGCGGACGAAAGACCCAAAACGTCGTGAGGCCCGCCCGCTTCAGCTTCCCCATCCCCACCACGACGATGTCTTTCTCCTTCGGCCCGGCCAGGTGAACCTCCGACGCCGCGAACCAGGACATCGGAAGGTGGCCGGCCGACAGGTGCTCGCTCTCCAGAACCTGCCGCACCGCGCCGTCGTTCTTGAGGATCGCCACGACCTCGTCCGGCAGGTGGATCGCGTGTTCGACGCTCTCGTCCCCCGCGCTGAAGCGCACCTGCTCCGGATCCGCCCCGAACGCGGATACCACCGCGAAAGCCACCATCGCCGCTTTGATCATCGTCCCAGCCATGCTGCTCGATTATACCCACGCGAGCGAAAATAGAAGCAATGAACTCAGCCGACAGATTCTCCGACCGCGTCGAAGACTACGTTCGCTACCGGCCCGGCTATCCCCGCGAGCTTCTCGAAGTGCTCCGCAAGGACTGCGGCCTCACCAGCGCCGCCGCGATTGCCGACATCGGCTGCGGCCCCGGCAACCTGGCCGTGGTGTTTCTGGAGAACGCGAACACCGTATTCGGAGTGGAGCCGAACACCGCCATGCGCGAGGCTTCCGAAAAGGTGCTCCAGAAGTTCCCGCGCTTCCACCCGGTTGACGGCCGCGCGGAAGTGACCAGCCTGCCCCCGGCCAGCGTGGATTTCGCGGTCGCCGGCCAGGCCTTCCACTGGTTCGAGCCCATTGCAACCCGCGCCGAGTTCCGCCGAATCCTGAAGCCCGGTGGATGTGTGGCGCTGATCTGGAACGAGCGCGCCGGCGCCTCGCCCTTCGACGAAGCCTATGAAGCCGTCCTCCTCCGATACGGCACCGACTACAAGAAGATCCGCGAAAGCCGTGGCGACCACGAATCGATCGCGGCGTTCTTCGAGAGCGAAGACGTCCGCCGGGCGACCTTCACCCACCGTCAGTGGTTCGACTACGACGGCCTCAAGGGCCGGCTCTTGTCCTCGAGCTACGCCCCGCCCGTCGGGCATCCAACCCATGAGCCCATGCTCAACGACCTTCGCCAGGTGTTCGACTCCCACCACGAAGCCGGCCGTGTCCTCTTTCAGTACGAGACAATGATGTGGTACGGCCGCCTCGCCAGATAGCCGGTCACACATTTCGCTCGCCTCAATTTCCCCTCTTTTCAACATCCCGCTCCGCTCGAGGCTAACTCGCGCCCATCCCGCCCTTGTACTATTGCCTGAAGGGATCGGCCGCCCCCGAGGCCGCGTTCCCACGAGCCCTGAAAAACAAAACGAACCCAATTCCGCCGCGCGCCCCGGACGCCCTCTGCTACGATGGAACTCTTCGAACGCCTCGGCAACGAGCAACG
This sequence comes from Bryobacteraceae bacterium, assembly GCA_035602665.1. Lineage (GTDB taxonomy): Bacteria > Acidobacteriota > Terriglobia > Bryobacterales > Bryobacteraceae > DASWZN01. Next base: position 3,773 of record DATNLV010000732.1, read on the forward strand.
AGCGACGAGCAACGAGCAACGAGCGACCAACACCATGCCCGAGAAGATCTACGACCACATCCCCATCGAACTGAAGTGGTTCGAGCGCTGGCAGAACATGCCCGCCCTCTACAAGGCTGAGGAGAACTCCGCCAGGCCCAAGTATTACGTGCTCGAAATGCTGCCCTACCCCAGCGGCACCCTGCACATGGGCCACCTGCGCAACTACACCATCGGCGACGCCCTCGCCCGATATAAGTGGATGCGCGGCTTCAACGTGCTCCATCCCATGGGCTGGGACGCCTTCGGTCTTCCCGCCGAGAACGCCGCCATCAAGCGCAACCTGCACCCCCGCGACTGGACCCTCTCCAACATCGCGGAGATGAAGAAGACCCACGCCCGCTACGCCTTCAGCTACGACTGGGACCGCGAAGTCTCCACCTGCGAGCCCGACTA
>DATNLV010000747.1:0-6501 GCA_035602665.1 Bryobacteraceae bacterium
GGCGGTGTGGTGACCGTGAACGTCACCCCGTTGCTTTGTACGCCATTCGCCGACATGACAGTCACCGGACCCGTCGTTGCAGCGGGCACCTGCACCGAAATGGACGTGTCCGTCCAGTTGCTGATCGGCGCACTAGGCGACCCGGCGAACCTTACTGACCCCCTTGTCGTCCCGAAATTCCTTCCTGTGATCGTGACCGACGTGCCTACCGCGCCCGAGGTCGGCGAGAGGTTGGTTATGGTCGGCGAGGTCGGCGTAGTGACCGTGAACGTCACCCCGTTAGAGAGCTGCTGTGGTCACAATCACCGGCCCTGTCGTCGCTCCCGTGGGCACTTGCACGGTAATGGAGCTCGCCGTCCAGTTGGTGATCGTCGTCGCAGCCGTAGTGTAGAACTTCACCGTGCCCCGCGTCGTGCCGAAGTACGTTCCGCTAATCGTGACCGAAGTTCCCACGCCGCCGTAGGACGGTGCCAGGCTGATTATCTGGGGGTTTATGGCCCACAAGGGCGCGGCAAACAGCAGGGCGGCTGACAGTGCAAACAACCCCAGACCGGTTTTGGGACTCGGAAGGAAAAACCTCAAGAAGTACGATCCGAATCGGTCGTAGGATGCATCGCGCGAACTCTGAATGGACTTGAGATGGCAGAACAAGGGAATATCCTCTGTGGCTTGATCGTGGCGAATTGGCAACGCATGCACGTGCGTCGGTGCAAATGCAGATTCAGGACTCCCATATTAAAACGTCACCAACTCAAGGTCAAGAAGTATTTAGACCTTATTACCTCTATATTCGAGACGAGCAAGGCCTGCACGTACGAGCCCGACGTCTTCAACGCGGGTGTCGGCTCGGTACCAGGCGAGCCACTCGCGCCGGCTACCAACGGAACGCGCTTCCGCAACGGGCTACTTCGTTTTTCTCCGGAAGTAGATCTCCCACCGCCGCGCTTCGCCGGCCCGGTCGAACTCGCTCCGCCAGTACCGCCGGAAAGCCGCCGCCTCCCGCGCCGCGCGCCTCTCGAGATACACGCCCAGCCGCTTGCCGTCGGGCGAATCCTCGGGCAGTAGTGCCTGGCAGGTCCGTCCCGTGGTGGCGCAATCGCTGATCGCGCCGAGGTGATCTTGAATGCGTCCCAGAGCATCGAGGCAGCGGCCGAGACCCGGGCCGTAGCACGATCGGAACATCTCGATGGTGTACCTTAGCCTCTTCGTCCCCAGCCGGAAATCATGCAGAGTTTCGGTCGAGGCGTCGCCCGCGGCCGCCTTACGGCCCTCCTGGTAGTAAGTGGCGACTAACTCGGGCAGACACCGCCGTGCATTGGCGCCCGGGCTACCCGATCCGTCCCACCTAAGTGCGTCGTCTTTGGCCATGTTACATTTCGAGGGCGGAACGCCACTTACGGGATAAGTTACCCCGTATCCATTGTTTCAATTCTGTTACCAGCACCAGTTGAGCCGCGCGTCGATCGTCCGCCAGGCGCCGCGGCAGATCTGACTTGGGTGCTATCTTTGCGCTCGCCACAAGCGCTAAGGCAACGTCCCGATCGCGGACCTCGGACGCCCGGTCCACCATCTCCTTCAGCGCCCGGCGGATCTTGCGCGTTTTGTCGCGAGGGAAAAACTGCTCGAACACCCGCAGGCACTGCGCCAGCCGCCGGATGGCCACCCGCAGATCGTGGACCGCCTCGGTGTCGGCCGATTTCGCGGTGCGTCCCACCGCGTACGCCAGCCTCCGCAGCCGGTTCTGGGCGAGCTGTGCAACATGACGCCGAAGCGTTGGGGCCGGCGCCGCGGTTGGCTCTTTGCGTCCCATGTCAGGCCGCCGACCGCGTGACCACCATGGGGCGGCCATAGACCTGGCGGAACAGATCGGCGGATCGGCCGGCCGCCCACTGTTCGAGTTCGACGTCCGCTGCCGCGTGAAGCTGGATCAGCGCCTGTCCATTGCGGATCTGGCAGTCCACGGACTGGATGCGCTGCTCGCCGCTGCGGTCCAGGCTGTCGGCGATGCGCAGCAGCGGGATCAGCATGAGCAACGGCTGCCGCTCCTCGAGCGCAATGGCCCGCAGATTCGCGTGGTCGGGCGACGGGCTGGCCTTGCGGTGGTAGCGGCAGAGGTTGGCGATGAAATCCAGCTCCGCCTTTGTGAAACCGGACATGTCCGAGTTCGCCACCAGGTAGTAAGAGTGCTTGTGATGGCTCACGTCGTTTATGTAGTGGCCCACGTCGTGGAGATACGCCGCCGCTTCGAGCAGCTTGCCGTAGCCCGGGGAAAGCTGGTGCAGCGGCTGTAACTCGTGAAAGAGCGTGGAGGCCATCGCCGCCACCTGGCGCGCGTGCTTTAACCGCACGTCGTAGCGGAGGCACACCCGTTCCACTTCCCGGCGCTGGTCGCGGTCGAGCTGCGCCAATTCGCGCCCGATGCCGCGCGCCGCCAGGTCCGCGATGATGCCGTCGCGAATACCGGCCGCGGAGTAGTTGACCGACGGCGCGTGAAATTCTTCAAGGATGTGCAGCAGCACGGCCGCTCCCGGCACGATGATCTCGGCGCGCCGCGGGCCTACGCCCCGGACCTTCACGCGCTGGTCCAGCGGCAGCTGGCTCAGTTTGCGGTAGAGCTTGCGCACCTGCGCGGTGGAGGCGCGAAGGCGGTCCGCCTCGCCGCGCTTCGATCGTGGCGCGCCGTTGATGGCGCCGGCGATGGTGGAGGCGGTTCCGGAAGTCGCGATGAAACGGTCCCAGCGCGCGGGTCCGAAACGGTGCACGACCCCGGCCAGCCGCTCACGGATGTAGTCCTCCATCTGGTGCAGCTCGCGGCGCGTGGGCGGGTCCGAGGGCAGGAAGATCTCGCGCAGGCGCACGGCTCCGAGCGGCTTCGAGATGGCGTCGATGAGGTGGCCGTTCTCGGCGCCGATGATCTCCGCGCTGCCGCCGCCGATGTCGACGATCAGCACGCGCTGCCGCGGATGCGGCCACCGGCTCTCGACGCCGGCATGCACCAGCCGCGCTTCCTCGCGGGCCGTCACCACCTCGGCCTGCCCGCCGATCGCCTCCGACGCGCGCGCCAGGAACTCAGCCTGGTTGCGCGCCTCGCGCACGCTGGCGGTGGCCACGGCGCGCACTCCGATGACGTCCAGCGCCCGATAAATCGCCGCCATCCTCGCCAGCACCGCGCAGTTGAGCGCGATGGCTTCCTCGCTGATCCTGCCGGTGCGGAAGACGCTCTCACCCAGGCGGGTTACTTCCCGCTCCGAGGCTAGAATGCGGGTGGGACTTCCGGGCACAATTTCGGCCGCCTCCATGCGGATGGAGTTACTCCCGATATCAATGGCGGCGTACCGGGGCATATACCGTATATGATAAGTGAAGGTAGCCCTCCTATGGCTCTTTTTCTTCCGAATCGGTACTCGGGGCGGCTGATCGTCGTCGAAGGCATCGACGGTTCGGGCAAGTCCACGCAGATTTCGCTCCTCAGTCACTGGCTGCGGTCGCAGGGTTACGCGGTCGCCTTCAGCGAGTGGAATTCCTCGCCGCTGGTGCGGCAGACCACGCGGCGCGGCAAGAGGAAGGAGATGTTCACTCCGACTTCGTTCAGCCTGATTCACGCCACCGATTTCGCCAACCGTTCCGAGAGTTACATTCTGCCGCTGGTCAAGGCCGGCGCCATCGTCTGCGCGGACCGCTACGCCTTCACCGCTTTCGCGCGCGACGTGGCGCGGGGCGTGAATCGCCGCTGGGTGCGCAACCTCTACCGTTTCGCGCTCCGCCCCGATGTGTGCTTCTATTTCCGCGTCCCGCTGGACGTGGCGGTGCAGCGCATTCTGGGCGGCCGCGACGCGATCAAATACTACGAGGCCGGCATGGACCTGGGCTTGAGCCGCGACGTGGTGGAGAGCTTCCGCATTTTCCAGGGACGCATCCTGGACGAGTACGAGGCCATGGCCGAGCAGATGGGCTTCCGCATCATCGACGCCACGCTTTCGATCGAAGAGCAGCAGCAGCAGATGCGCGAGATGGTCGTGGAGGCGCTCGGCCAGCGCCCGCGGGCCGGCGTTCTGCGCATCCCCGAAGGAGACACCAGTGCCGGCGCTACAGCCCCTGCAATTCTACAGTGAGCCTCTTCCGGGCATAGACACCGCGGATCTGCACGGCAAGCTGATCGTCATCGAAGGGCCCGACGCGGTGGGCCGCAGCACCCAGGTGGCACGCCTGCGCCAGTGGCTCGAGCAGGAGGGCCACGCCGTGCTTGACACCGGTATGGCGCGCTCCGCTCTGGCCGGCAAGGGCATCAAAGAGGCCATGCTCGGCAACACCCTGGGGCCGATCGCGATGACCCTGTTCTACACCACGGATTTTGCCGACCGCCTGGAGAACGAGATCGTCCCCGCTCTCCGCGCCGGTTTCGTGGTGCTCATCGACCGCTACATTTTTTCGATCATGGCCCGAGCCATCGCGCGCGGCGAGGACCGCCGCTGGATCGAGCAGGTGGCCGGCTTCGCGCTGGTGCCGCACGCCGTCTATTACCTCCGCGCTGGCGTCGACGACCTGGTGCGGCGCGTGGTTCTGGGCCGCGGCGCATTCGATTTCTGGGAGAGCGGCATGGACATGCGCTTCGGCGCCGACATGTGCCAGAGCTTTACCCGCTACCAGTCGCGCATCATACGGGCGCTGGACCTGATGGCCAAGCGCTACAACTTCACGGTCGTGGACGCCAGCCGTCCGCCCGACGAAATTTTCCGGGATCTGCAAAAGCACATCGGAGCGCTGGAGTTCAACGGAAGCCCCATCGAAGCCAGGCCCGCGGCGCCGGCCAGGAAGCCGCGACGGAAACGCACATGGAAATCTACATCCTGAGGCACGCCATCGCTGAAGATCACCGGCCCGGGCGGCGAGACCAGGATCGCGCTCTGACCGAGGAGGGCCGCAAGAAGTTGCGCCCGGTTCTGGAGCGAGCGCGGTCCGCCCGCGTCGAGCCGTCTCTGATATTGACCAGCCCCTACGTCAGGGCAGTGCAGACCGCGGAGATGGCCGCTGAGGCCCTCGGCTACAAGGGAACTCTCGTCCGCACCGAAACGCTGGTGCCCGGCTCCGTGCCGCAGGCGGCATGGCTCGAGATCCGCGAGCATCGCGGCGAGAAGGCTATTCTCCTGGCGGGCCACGAGCCGCTGCTTTCCGCGATTGCCGCTTATCTGCTGGGGGCGCCCGGGATGGCCATCGAATTCAAGAAGGGCGCGTTGCTGCGAATCGACGTGGATGCCTCCGCGCGCGAACCGCGGGGAACGCTTCAGTGGCTGGTCACCCCCAAACTGGCGGGCGCGTGAAGATCACTACCGCTACAAGCAAGTTTGAAGCGTGGCTGTTCTCGCGGATCGCGCTGGTCAGGCAGGACCTCGATCTGAAGCACGAACGCATGAGCGAGAGCGTGTTCTTGTTCCTGCGCGCCACCTTCTATCGCTGGGCACAGCTGTGGCCCGAGGTTTGCGCGGACCTCGCGCCGGCGCCTACAGCCCTGGCCGTCGGCGACCTTCACGTGGAGAATTTCGGCACCTGGCGCGACACCGAGGGCCGCCTGGTGTGGGGCGTCAACGATTTCGACGAAGTGTGGCCGATGGCCTATACGAACGACCTGGTGCGCCTGGCCGCCAGCGTGATCCTCGCCGTTCGCGAGAGCCGCCTGGCTTTGCCCCGCGAGGAAGCGATCGATGCGATTCTCGAGGGCTATACCAAAGCGGTGGCTGACGGCGGCCGGCCATTCGTGCTGGCGGAGGGGCACCCGGCGCTCCACGCCATGGCCGTGTACCGGCTCAAAGACCCCGCCGTGTTTTGGGAGAAGCTGAATGCCCTGCCGACGCTGAAGAAGAGCGCCGTGCCCGCCGACGCCGTGAAAGCCATGCGCCGCATGATGCCCGATCCAGACCTGTCTCTGCGGATGGTGCATCGCGTCGCCGGGATGGGCAGCCTCGGCCGGCAACGCTTCGTCGCCCTCGCCGACTGGCAAGGCGGCCAGGTCGCCCGCGAGGCGAAAGCCGCGGCGCCATCCGCGTGCGCGTGGGCCTACGGAGGGAAGGAGACGGTCCTCTACCAGAAACTGCTCGACGCCTCCATCCGCTGCGCGGATCCGTACGTGAAGCTCAAGGGGAGCTGGATCGTGCGACGCCTGGCCCCGGATTGCACCCGCATCGAACTCTCCGCGCTGCCCGCCCAGCGCGATGAGATGCGCCTGCTGCGAGTCATGGGATGGGAGACGGCGAACATTCACATGGGCAGTTTGAAGCCGGCCACGCTGCGCCGCGACCTGGCGCAAAGGCCCGCCAAGTGGCTCTCCAAAGCCGCCGCGCGCATGACCGAAGCGATCGGTGAAGACTGGGAACGCTGGCGCGCGCGGTAGTTCATCGACCGGGTGATCCGTTTCGTCCGCTCGCTCACGCGCGCGGTTCTGTGCCAGCACCGAGATGGTATGAGAAGGCCGGTTCCTCCCGGCGGGATGCGTTAAGCTCCCGTTAG
>DATNLV010000755.1:0-9760 GCA_035602665.1 Bryobacteraceae bacterium
ATGAGCGCTCAGATCACCTGCATGTTGATCCAGCAGCAGGCCGGCATCGAAGCGGTCCTGCATTTCTGCTGCCGCGACCGGAACATTCTCGGCATCCAGTCCGAGTTGCTCGGCGCGCACGCCGCCGGCATCCGCAATCTGATCTGCATCACCGGAGATCCGCCGCGCATGGGCGCCTACCCAGCCGCCACCGCAGTCTTCGACGTGGACGCCATCGGCCTCTCCAACATCGTCAACAATCTCAACCACGGCCTCGACCTGGGCGGCAATCCCGTAGGGTCCCAAACCTCCCTGCTCCTGGGCGTGGGCGCCAATCCAGGCGCCGTCAACCTGGAAGAGGAGATCCGCCGCTTCGAGTGGAAGGTGCAGGCCGGCGCCGAATACGTCGTGACGCAGCCGGTGTTCGACGTCAACCTGCTCGAGCAGTTCTGCCGCCGCATCGAGCACGTCCGCATCCCGCTCGTCGCCGGCATCTGGCCGCTCACCAGTTATCGCAACGCCGAGTTCATGGTGAACGAGCTGCGCGTGCCGGTTCCCGAGGAGTTCATGGAGCGCATGCGCCGGGCCGACACCGCCGAAAAGGCCCGACAGGAAGGCATCGCCATGGCACAGGAAATGGTGCGGCGCGTTCGCTCCCTGGTGGCGGGTGTCCAGTTGAGCGCGCCATTCGGCCGCTACCAGATGGCCGTCGAAGTCGCCGAGGCCATCGGACCCAAATAACTCTAGCGGCGCGACACTCGCTTCGCTTACACTGAATAACTGCCAATGGCCACCGACCTGGTTGAGATTGAGTCCGAGCAGCCGTCCCCCGAAGCGCTGGACCGGGCGGCCGCCGCCATCCGCTGCGGCGCCGTGGTCGCCATCCCCACCGACGCCCTGTATTCGCTGGTCGCCGATCCTTTCAGCCTCAACGCCGTCGGCAAGGTCTTTCGCGCCAAAGGCCGCGAGCCGCACCGCTCCCTGCCGCTCCTGGTAAGCGACCTCATGATGGCCGACGATCTGGCCAGCGAGATGCCCGCCCGTTTCCACGTCCTGGCGCGCCACTTCTGGCCGGGCCCGCTGACCATCATCGTTCCCGCCTCGGCCAACGTGCCGCTCCGGGTGACGGGGAACACCGGCCGTCTCGCTCTGAGGCAATCCCGCTCGGTAGTCGCGGCCGGGTTGCTCGAGCGCCTGGGCCACCCGCTGATCGCCACCAGCGCCAACATTTCCGGCATGCCCACCTGCCGCAGCGGCATCGAGGTTTTCGGCCAGATGGACGGCCGCCTCGACCTGGTCCTCGACGGCGGCCTCTGCGTGGGCCCCGGTCCCACTACCATCGACGTCACCGAGCCGGTCTGGAAGGTGATCCGCGAAGGCGCCATCCACGAGAAGGACATCGCGGACTGTCTGGGCTGACGCGGGGCCGGCGCGGTCCTACTCGAAGATCGTCCTCAGGTCCATTTCAAGCGGCGGGTCTGCGATCTGGAGGATTTCGCCTTTGAACTCGCGTAGGCCTTCGGCCTTGGTGACGGTGTAGGCGCGCTTGAGATCGGGCTCCAGAAGCCAGACCTGGGCAACACCCGCGGCCATGTAGTCGTCGCAGCGTCTTTGAACCTCGGAGAAACGTTCATCGCGGATGATCTCGATGCACAGGACCGGGATTCGCGGCGGTGCTTCTTCCAGATTGAACTGCTCCCGCAGCAAGCGCAGATTCTGGCGCTCTTTCCGCTCCTCGTCCGAATAGAAGCGGGCTTTCTCGAATTCATGATTGGCGATGGCGCCCTCCATTCGACGGACGACGAAATCGATCCGCTTCTGAACCTCCGTGAGCATCCCACCGGGAGTCGGTTCCTGGCCTCCGGCGTAAATGGCGATGTCAACTGTTCTGTTCGCGACTCGCTCCTGCCTGGCGGTCCAGATGCCGCCGCGCGCTTCGCTCTCGGCAATCCACTGGTCGAGACGGGCAGGGGAAACAAATCCGCCCCGCGCGTGCGGGGGTTCCGACTGCTGCACCTGCTCCCGTGCTGAGTCCAGGGTGAGGCCGCGTTCGCGTAGCAGTTGAGCGGCGAACGATTTCTCCTCGCGAAGCAGGCCAAGGAGAAGATGCGCCGTGCCGATGTATTTGTGCTGCATGCGCTCGGCTTCCTCGGCGCCATAGGCCAGCACGCGCTTGCACTCGTGGCTCAGCGGCAGGTCCACCGCGGTCGCGATCTTCTCGCGGATCGTGGTGTGCGCCTCGATCTGCTTGCGGATCGAGGCGGTCTCGGCAGCCGACGGCAGGAAGCGGTCCGCCAGCGCTTTGTCCTCGCGCAGCAGACCGAGCAGCAGGTGCTCGGTCTCGATGTAAGGGCTGCCGAACTGGCTGGCCTCGTAACGGGCGAAGAAGATGATTCGTCGGGCCTTTTCGGTGTAGCGCTCGAACATATCCGCACTTTACCCCAAACAGGGGCCAGCCGCTAGAATCGAACAATGACATCAAGTCCAGGTTCGGTCGAATCGTGGCTGGTCTCGGCGGGACGGGACCGGCGCCCGGGCTCGCCGCTCAACGTGCCGCCATGCCCGGCATCGAACTTCGTGCTGGGTGAGCGGCGTGCGTACTCTCGCGACGACGGCACGCCGGGTTGGGAGGCACTCGAAGAGATCGTCGGCGGCCTCGAAGGTGGTTCTTCGGTCTGCTTCGCCTCCGGTATGGCGGGAATCGCGGCGATCTTCGATCAACTCCCCACAGGGTCGGTCGTGGCCCTGCCCGACGACTGCTACCAGGGCGTCACGGGACTGGCCAACGCCGGCCAAAAGCGCGGACGCTGGACCGTGCGTCGCATCGCCGTGACCGACACCGCAGGCTGGATCGAGATGTGCGGCGTGGCCGACCTGATCTGGCTGGAGTCGCCTTCAAACCCGCTGCTGACGGTGGCCGACCTGGACGTCATCTGCGCCGCGCCGCGCAAGCCTGGCGCTATCCTCGGCGTCGACAACACCTTCGCTACGCCACTCAATCAGCGTCCCCTGGCGCTCGGCGCCGACGTCTCCGTGCAATCGGTCACGAAGTTCATCGGCGGGCACTCGGACCTGCTGGGCGGCGTCGTCACCGTGCGGGAGCCGAACCTGCTGGCGGCGCTGCGGCAGGCCCGGGAGCTCATGGGCGCAACACCCGGCACCCTTGAGACGTTTCTCGCGGTCCGCGGCGCCAGGACACTGGCAGTGCGGCTGGAGCGGGCCGAGCGGAACGCGATGACCCTGGCCGAGCGTCTCGCGCGTCATCCAAAGGTGACTCTGACCCGCTACCCCGGCCTGCCGAGCCATCCAACTCACGAAGCCGCGCGACGCCAGCTCAAGGGATTCGGCACGATCATCTCGTTCGACGTGCGTGGCGAAGCCCCCGCCGCCGACGCCGTCTGCGCCTCACTGCACCTGATCCAACACGCCACCAGCCTGGGAGCGGTCGAGTCCACCATCGAACGGCGGGCCTGCATTCCCGGCCAGGAGCACCTGCCTCCGACCCTGCTGCGGCTGAGCGTCGGCATCGAAGCCGTCGAGGACCTCTGGACCGACCTGGATCGAGCGCTGCGCAACGTGCCGGATGCGTGAGCCACAAATGTCGCGCGCACGCCATCTCTTCACGCAACGGTTTGGCCTCGCGATAGCCATCCTTGTCGGGAACTGGGCGCTTGCGAGCACTGCTTCCGGTGGGACCGCTTCCGCCGAACTGGCCGCGGGCTGCTCCGCGCACGCGTCCATTCCGCTGCCCGCGGAAGCGCAAAAGACTCCTGCGCCCAAGACATTCCCGGCTTGCGCTTCTTACCGCTCCTATCGCGGCATTGGGCGCCCGGTAAACTACTCTGAAGCCCGTGCATGTGCATGGCAGGAGCGGCTCGCGCAAAAGGCTGACCTCCAACAGAACCAAGAGGAACCCACTGCATGGATTGTCGGCGGCTCGCTAATCCTCGCAGACATCTATTTCAACGGTGCTGGCGTCAAGCGCGACATCCCGTTAGCCATGCGCTTCGCCTGCGAGTCCGAAGAACGCATGGCAACGCTGGCGTTTCCGGACATCGCGAAACGTAACGGCTCACCTCGCGCGCATGGACGTTTCGAATTCTGCGACTACGCCGCGTCGACCCTCACGATGGACTTCTGCAGCAGTTATGCATCCGAAATCGAAGATGACCGAAGAAGTCGTTACTACGACTCTTTGAAATCCTCCATGACTCCGGGGCAACAGGCAGCTTTCGAAAAGCTCCTCGCCGCCCACAGGGCATACGCAAGGGCACATACTCTTGAGGTGGATCAAGGCGGCACCATCCGCGGCCTGCGAACCATCGGCTCACAGAGCATCCTCAAAGAGCTCTTTCACACCGAGGTAGTCCACTTCGAGCGCAAGAAATGGCCCTCGCTTTCGGACAATCAAATCGCAATGGCCGATGCCTGGCTGCATCGCGAATGCGTGAAGAAACTCCAGCTGTTACGAATGCAGACAAAGGAATCGATCGATGAGGGCGCCGTCACGGCCGGCAGTCTTTCCACCGTTGAAGAAAGATGGCAGACCTACCGCGACGCCTGGGTCGCATTTGCCCATCTCCGCTATCCTGCCGCCGTCGCCCTCATCCGAGCGGAAATTACCCTCGACCGATACCGTCTGCTGAAGACCATCCGGCAACTGCCATAAGCGATCGGCACCCGTTCAAGCCACGAACCTCCCGAAAGCCACCATCGACCATCGGCCATCCACCATCGACAAGCGCGGAGCGACCAGCGCCGAGCCAAGCGAGGAGCTGACGAGCGACGCGCCTTTTCTGCTATTATCCTGATGGAGCGTATTCGAAGGGTATTGGCCGGCTCCCTATAATTTGATCCTAACACCATCAAATTGGGGGTCCGACTCGATTGTGCGCTGGTGAGCAAGCTCTGGCGATACCGCTCAGAGAAGCCTGAAGGCGCCCGGGGGATTCCCGCCCCGTTCACAAGACTGGGGTCAATGCGGGGTTCCGGACCGGGCCCCTCGGGGCGCTCCTTTTTCCCCGGACTCTCATCTTCATGAACCTGCTCTTTATCGGGGATGTTTTCGCATCCCCAGGCCGCCGCATCATTGCGGACAACCTGGCCCACATCATCACCTCGGAGCATATCGACCTGGCCATCGCCAACGCCGAGAACGCCGCAGGGGGATTCGGAATCACCCCGCTCATCGCCGAAGAACTGTTCGCGCTCGGCCTCGACGTTCTCACCACCGGCAATCACATCTGGGACAAGCGCGAGACCGCCGAGTATCTGGATCGCCAGCCTCGCCTGCTTCGCCCCGCCAACTACCCTGGCAACTCGCCGGGCCGCGGCGTCCACATCGGGCGCGGCCGCAACGGCGTCGAGGCCGCGGTCATCAACCTCCAGGGCCGCACCCACATGCTGCCCATCGACGACCCGTTTCGCAAGGCCGACGAGATCCTGGCCGCAATCGACCCGAAGGTCAAGGTCCGCTTTGTGGACTTCCACGCCGAAATCACCAGCGAGAAACTGGCTATGGGCTGGTACCTGGACGGCCGCGTCTCGGCCGTGGTCGGCACCCACACCCACGTCCCCACCGCCGACACCCGCATCCTGACCCAGGGCACCGCCTATCAGACCGATGTCGGCATGACCGGTCCCTACGACGGCGTCATCGGAGTGGACAAGCAGGTCATCCTCCGCCGCTTCCTCACCGGCATCCCCGTGCGCATGGAAGCCGCTCGCGGTAAGGTTGAGTTACACTCGGTAATTGTCGAAGTGGACGAGGCCACCGGAACGGCGACCTCCATTCGGCGGTATACTATCGCTCCTGACGGGTAGAAACGCGCCATGTCAACCGGCCTGATTCCGATTGTCGTCGAGGTCCTGACCACCCTGGCGTTCTGCGGGGTCCTGATCTACCTGCGCAAGAAGATGACGCGCAGGACGGTGGCGTTGTGGGTCGCGCTGTGGGTGGCCCGGGGCGCGATTTCTCTCGCGGCGCTGCGTTTCCTGGCCGGCCCCGACCGCCTCGTCTTCCTGATGTACGCGCCCCTGCAGGTTGCCATCGCCATGGCCCTGGTGATCATCGCCGTCCGCCTGGAAAGCCAGAAGCAGCAGCTCCGCTCCCTGAACGACGAGCTCGCCCGCCTGCGCAAGGACGCCGAAGGCCAGATGGACCTCGACCCTCTCACCGGCCTTAAGAACCGCTCCGCGCTGGCGCGCTGGATGGACGAGCAGTCCGTCTTCGACGGCCTGGTGGTGGTCAGCGACATGGACGATTTCAAGTCCATCAACGACAAGTACGGCCACCTGGTGGGCGACGAGATCCTGCACGGGGTGGGCAAGTTGATCCGCTCCTCCATTCGCGAAACTGACCTGGCCTTCCGCTGGGGCGGGGACGAGTTCGTGATCTTCTTCCACACCCGGGAAACCAAGCTGGTGGACAGTCGCATGTGCAAGATCGAGGAGCACCTGGCGAACTTCCGCATACGCGAGCACGGCGCCCTTCCGGTTCACTTCAGTTGGGGCGTCACCAGCACCGCCGGCCGCCCGCTGCGTGAATGCGTCGAGGAAGCCGACCGCCTGATGTACGAATCCAAGCGCACGCATCGCGGCAGTCCTGCCGGCTAGCCAGCTTCGCAGCTGTCAGCCATCAGCCCTCAGCTTTCAGCTCTAACCCATCCACCCTCCGTCTTTAGCCATCTACCATCCACCATCCACCATCGACCATAATCAAATCAGGAGGGGCCCATGAATTCATCCAAGTACCTTGTCCTCGGCGGAGGCATGGTCGCCGGCTACGCCGCCCGGGAGTTTGCCGAGCGCGGCGCCGCGCGTGGCGAGTTGGCGATCGTCTCAGCCGACGATGCCCTGCCCTACGAGCGGCCGCCGCTCTCCAAAGGTTTCCTCAAGGGCGTCGATACCGAGGCCAGCGTCTTCATCAACGATGCCGCTTACTATTCCGCGCAGGGCATCGAGGTCCGCCTCAATACGCCCGTCGAGCGGGCCGACCTCATCAACCACAAGCTGCAACTGCGCGGCGGCGGCGAATGGCGATTCGAGAAGCTGCTCATCGCCACCGGTTCGCGCGTGCGGAAGCTGCAGGTGCCCGGCGCCGGGCTCGACGGCGTCTTCTACCTGCGCACCCTCGACGATTCCCGCCGCATCCGCGACCACGCCGTCGGCGGCCTCCGCGCCGTGGTCATCGGGGGCGGCTTCATCGGGATGGAAGCGGCCTCCTCGCTCGCCCAGCGCGGACTCGACGTCACGCTCGTCCTGGCCGAGGACCGCATGGGTCAGCGGCAGTTCACTCCGGAGATCTCGGCGTTCTTCCGCGGCTATTACGAGGCCCGCGGTGTCAAGGTCCTGCCGGGCACCACCGTCGCCGGCGTCGTCGGGAAGGGCAAGGTGGAAAGCGTCTCGACCGCCAAGCCTGACCGCCTGCCCGCCGATCTGGTGGTGGCCGGCATCGGCGTCACGCCCGAGACCGCTCTGTTCGAGAACACCGGAGCCGCCATCGACAACGGAGTGCTGGTCAACCAGTTCCTCGAAACCAGCGTGCCCGGAGTCTACGCCGCGGGCGACGTGGCCAACTACCGCGACGTGCTCTTCGGCCGCCAGCGCCGCGTCGAGCATTGGGACAACGCCGTCTCCCAGGGGCAACACGCCGCGCGCGTCATGGCCGGCCTCCGGGAGCCCTTCGAGCACGTGCCCTACTTCTTCTCCGACGTGTTCGACCTGTCCTACGAATTCTGGGGCGATTCCTCCGCGTCGGACCGCATCGTGACCCGCGGCAATCCGGCCTCGACCAGCTTCAGCGTCTGGTGGCTGCTCGAAGGCCGCCTCGCGGCCGCGTTCGTCATGGCCCGCCCGGAACAGGAGCGCGACCTTGCCCAGGAATGGATCCGCAGCCGCGAGCCGGTTTCCGCCGACGCCCTGGCCGACTCCTCGCGTCCCCTGGAGCGCGCCCACCACGGCTCCGCGTAGTTGGCGGCCCTTGCCAGGATTGCGGTAATATCATCCAGGCAACGCTCAATGCCAAGGGCCCTCCTGCTGCTTCTTCTTGTTTGCCTGGGGCTGTTCGGCCAAACTCCAACCCAATCGCGCCTCGACGAGAGGCTCATGGCAACGCTGGGACGTGGTGACGCTGACATAGCAGAAGTGCGCTCCTTGCTTCGACAAGGCGCTAGCCCGAATGCAAGGAATTGGGATGGAAATACACTGACCGCGCTCATGATCGCGGTCCAGGAAGGCTGGGTCGACATCGTTAAGTTACTGCTCGACAAAGGGGCGAAAGTAAATGTTAAGGCCGCGTACGTCAGCGGCGTGGAAGCTCATGTTCTGGACGGCATAACCGCGCTTGCGGTGGCTGCCTCTAGCGGGAACCTCTCAATTGTGAAGATGCTCGTAGAGCGCGGGGCTGACATCCACGCGCTCGATAGCTACGGTAAAGCGGTGTTGGCGTATGCAGCCTCAAATGAGGTCGCGCAGTTCTTCTTGGACCGCGGCCTGGATATCAACGCCCGCGACAAGGAGGGCTCGACGCTACTTATCCGTTCCGCCGAAGGATACCAACGGCCAAGCATAGCTTTCTTGTTGAAGCATGGAGCCGATCCAAACGCCAGGACGACGGATGGAACCACGGCACTGAAACTCGCTCAAAGTGTGGGACACACGCTTGACGTTGAGTTGCTGAAAGAGGCTGGCGCGAGAGAGTAGAGTCCCGGCCACGCAGCTACGCGAGACCGCCCAACAGCGCTACCCTGTAGTCTCATGCAAGACACAGGGCTGGCCACCCATGTCCGTGGGGCCGTTCTGAAGCGCCGGCTGGCGCACACCTTCCACTACTGGATGGAGACCGAGGTCCACGTCTACGGCTTCTCCATCGCCGCCAACGTGCTGCTCTCGTTCTTCCCCTTCCTGATCGTCATGATCTCGGTGTGCCACAAACTGCTGGGCTGGAAGACTGCCGGCGACGCCATCAATATTGCCATCCAGGACTACTTTCCCGACCAGCTCGGCGTGTTCATAAGCAGCGGCCTGCCGCACAAGACGCTTCAGTTCGTCTCCGTCTTCCTGCTGCTGTTCACCGCCAACGGCGTATTCGAGCCGCTCGAAGTCGCGCTGAACCGCGCCTGGGGCATCCGCAAGAACCGCAGCTTCCTGCGCAACCAGTTGGTGAGCCTCGGGCTGATCTTCGCTTGCGGCACGCTGGCCCTGGTCTCCTCGCTGCTCACCGGCATGACCATGCGCCAGCTCGGCGGCGATCCGGTCTCGGGCTTCATGACGCTCGTCTTCTTCAAGACGGCCGCCGTCCCCATGTCGATTTTCATGCTGTTCCTCATCTACTGGCTGCTGCCGAACGCGAAGATTTCCTGGCGCTTCGTGCTGCCGCCGGCCATCTTCGTGGGCCTAGCCCTCGAGCTTCTGAAGTACATCAACCTGCTCACCTGGCCCCTCTGGCGCAGGAAGCTGCACGCCGAATACGGCCCCTTCTACTATTCGGTCACCATCGTTTTATGGACCTTCCTGGCCGCCATGGTGATCCTGGCCGGCGCCGAGTGGGCCGCCCAAGCCTCCGCCGAGCACCGCAAGGACCCCCTGGCGCAAGCCGCCGGCGAGTAGGAAATTCGCACCGCTCGAGCCGGCACGCTTCAGCACCGAGATGGTATGAGAAGGCCGGTTCCTCCCGGCGGGATGCGTTAAGCTCCCGTTAGACGCACTCGATGAGGTGCAAAGGAAGGAACCGGTATGAAAAAGAATATCACGAGCAAGGGCATGGCGAAGCGGAAGCAAC